>CAZCER010000618.1:0-3352 GCA_964497385.1 uncultured Armatimonadia bacterium
GGCCGCGTGAGCAGACACCCGTAGTAGCAGGCGACGCGCGTCGCCCGGAGCGGCTCCCGCACCTTGCTCCGGAGCGCCGCCGGCTCGAAGAGTTCGAGCGAATGCAGCACCGGAAGCGACCCCGACAGGTCCGTCTCCGCGTCGTCCTCGCACTGGCGGCGGAGAGCGTCATCCTCCTCGATCTCCCGCTCCACAATCGCGAGGCGGTTGTAGCAGGCCGCGCACGAGGTGACGACGGCCTGCACGTCCATCCTCCGGGCGAGCCCGAGCGACTTGGCCGGCAGCGCCCGCGCGAGGCGCTCGTCGGTCATGTGCGCGGCCGAGGCGCCGCAGCAAACCCAGCCGGGGATCTCCCGCAACTCGACGCCGTACGCCTCGCACGCCGCGACCGTCGAAGCGTGGAGTTCGCGCCCGGTTCCGGCGGCGGCGCATCCGGGGAAGTAGGCGAAGCTCATGGCTTCACCCCCCGGCCGGCGCGCTCGAAGAGGCGGCGCTGGCTTCCGACCCGATGCGGCAAGAGCGGCAGCTTCCCATGCTTCAGGAGTTCCACCACCGTCGGCATCTGCCCCATGGGGCTCCGCCGCGCTGTGAGATGGTAGTGAAGCCCGAGCGGCATCTCATTGAGACGGCCCATGCGACGGACGCCCGCCAGAACCGACGCGTTGAAGCGCGCGAGAGGCGCGTCGCGCCTGCGCGTGAGGCCGCGGAGAGCGTCCATAACGGCGCTCACGTCGATCTCGCGCGGGCAGCGCTCGGTGCACGTGTGGCAGCCGTCGCAGAGCCACACGGTCTCCGCGTTGAGCACCGACTCCTGACCCAGCAGACACGCGCGCACCACCTGGTGGGGCAGCAAATCCATCTCCGCCGCCATGGGGCAGTTGCCCGAGCAGCGCCCGCATTGGTAGCAGCGCGTCACGTCCGTGCCCGCAAGGGCGTTCACCCTCGTGGTGAAGGCCTCCCCCATCAGCTCACCTCCGGCGGCGCCGGCCTAGGGGAGAGCCCCGCCCGCTTCACGACCTCGGGGATCACCGACTCCCACATGGGGGGCATGATGTGGACGCCGCGCACGCCCTCGATCCCGCGGATGCGCTCGATGAGTTCGACGCAGACCTGAACGCCCTCCTCGGCGGCGGCTTCCTTGTCGGGCGCGGCCTTCATGCGCTCGATGAGATCGTCGGGGATCGACATGCCGGCGACGTCGTTCTTCATGTACTCCAAGGCCTTGTGGGAGCGCACCGGCAGCACGCCGGCGAGGATCGCCGTCTTCTCATGCAGTCCGCGGTCGCGCGCCATCTCCATGAAGCGCTCGAATCGAGGAATGTCGTAGATCGCCTGAGTCTGGATGAAGTCCGCGCCAGCCGCGATCTTCTTCGCAAGCCGCACGACGCGGAACTCGAATGGGTCGGCGAACGGGTTCGCGGCCGCGCCCACGAAGAGGGGAGTCGGATAGGGCTCCTTCTGGTGGGTGGTCTGGTCGCCGGCCGAGAGTCGCGACTCATCGCGCATCGCTCGGGCCATTGCGACAAGCTGCACCGAGTCGATGTCGAAGACCCCCCGCGCCTGCGGGTCGTTCCCGAAGCGTTGGTGGTCGCCGGAGAGGCAGAGCACGTTGCGGATCCCGAGGCCGGCCGCCCCGAGCAGATCGGACTGCATGGCGATGCGGTTGCGGTCGCGACAGGTCATCTGGATGATGGGCTCGAGACCCGCGTCGAGGACCAGTTTGGCCGAGGCGATCGAGGACATCCGCACGATCGCCGTCTGGTTGTCGGTGAGGTTCACGGCGTCGACGTGCCCGAGGAAGTGCTTCACCTTCGAGGTGATCGCTTCCGGATTGCAGCTCCTGGGCGGGCCCATCTCGCCGCAGACGACGAACTCCCCCGCCGCGAGCAGGCGTTCCAGTCCGCTGCCCGACTTCAGGGCTCCCTTCGACTCCAGCGCCGCGCTCATTGGCCCCCCTCCTCACCGGAGAAGACTTCCTCCACGATGCGCGACCGCCGCCAGCCGCCGTGCATGCTCGGAGACCAGTCCTTGAGCGGGCGCACCGCGGCGAGCGTCTCCGCCAAGCCCTGTCCCTCGAGGCGCTCGATGATCTGATGCCAGGCGCAATCCACGTTCGGATCCACCTCGCACTTTCCATTCTGGCTTCCGCCGCATGGCCCGTTGAGCATGGACTTCGCGCACCGCACAACCGGGCAGACGCCCCCGGTGAGGTGCAGGACGCAGTCGCCGCAGCCCGCGCACATCTCGCGCCAGCGCCCCGGAACGTCGGTCGCTCCGAGAAACGTGGTGTTCAGAGCGGGCACGACGCGCTTCGACGGATAGGTCTCCGCGACGAGGTTCACGCCGACCCCGCAGGCCATCGAGAGCATCACGTCCGACCAGTCCAGATGCTCCCCCAGGTCGGCCACGAACTCCGCGTCGCAGTGCCGCTCCAGGGTGTGCTCCCGCACCTCGATCTCGCGTCCGTTCTCCCGCGCGTGGATGCGCAACTGCGAAGCGAGAAGCTCCGCCTCGCGCCGGCCTCCGGCGTGGCAGACGGTGACGCAGGTGTTGCAAGCGCAGACGAGCACGCGCCGCGCTTCGCCGAGCATCTCCAGAATCTCATCGAAGGGCTTGCGATCGGCGACGATCATGCCTCGGTTACCTCCGCTTCGCTGAGCGCGACTTTCAGGTCGTACGGGGCGTTCGCCGCCGCGCGCACCACGCGGCAGCGCGCCGTCGAGCCCGCCTCCTCCAGCAAGGCGTTCGCGCGCCGCGCGCGGCGCTCGGCCTCTTCCGTTCCAAGCAGCGAACGGCAGTTGTCGAGAGGGCACGCGACGATCAGCACCTCGCGCGCGCCGTTCTCGACGGCGGCGAGCAGGTGGCGCACATCGACGCGGCCGCCGCAGGGGATGCTGACGCGCACGCCCTCGCCGAGCAGCTCCGGGCGCTCGTCGTCGAGCACGGCGCCGCTGCGCTCACACAGGAAGAGAATTCGTTTCAGGTCAGTCACGGAGCGCCTCCAGCGCTTCGAGGATGGCTTCGTTCCGACGGCCGCCGTGCGTGATCGCGTCCGCGGGACAGAGCGTCACGCACGTCCCGCAGCCGACGCACGCCTCCGGCTGAATGAACGAAACGTCCTTGTCGCGCTCCTCGTCGTGGACGATCGTCGGCGCGCCGTGCGGGCAGATCCGGATGCAGGTGAGGCAGATCGCGCACTTGGCCGCGTCCACCTCGACCGCGGCCGCAACGGGCGGCGTGGCGAGGTGCGCGAGCGCCGCCTCGATCGAGCGGCGAGCGCTCACGGCGGAGGCGCCGTCATCGCGGGCCCAGCCGGCGACGTGCACGCCCTCCCGCTCGGTGGCCGAGAGCC
>CAZCER010000619.1:0-3343 GCA_964497385.1 uncultured Armatimonadia bacterium
GCGTCTGCCGAACGACCACACGTCGGGCACGAGCGTCGGGGCGCCGACCCCGCGGGCTATGGTCGCGGACAACGACCTGGCCCTGGGCATGGTGCTGGAGGGGCTCTCGAAGAGCCGCTTCTGGCCGGAACTCGCGGTGTTCGTGGTGGAGGATGACGCTCAGAACGGCTCCGACCACGTGGACGCGCATCGCACCATAGGCTTCGTGGTGAGCCCCTATGTGAAGCGCGGCGAGGTTGTGAGCGCAATGTACTCAACCTGCTCGATGCTCCGCACGATGGAGCTGATCCTCGGACTCGAGCCGATGAGCCAGTTCGACGCGGCCGCGCGGCCCATGTACGCGTGTTTCGCGGACACGCCGGATCTCACGCCGTACGCGTGCAAACCGAGCGCCTGGCCGCTCGATGAGATCAACCAGGCGAACGCGTGGGGCGCGGACTTGTCGGCCTCGTTCGACCTCGCGCGCGAGGACGCGACCGACGATCTGCTGCTGAATGAAGTAATCTGGAGGTCGGTGCGCGGGGCGGATTCGCCGATGCCCATGCCGGTCCGCGCGGCGTTTGTACGTGTTCTCGAGGACTGAGCCGGAGGATGCACCGGGAGGGACGACCCTTGGCTGCGCGCTTAAGAACAGGCTTCACGCTGATCGAGTTGCTTGTGGTGATCGCGATCATCGCGATCCTTGCGGCGACCCTCTTTCCCGTGTTCGCGAAGGCGCGGGAGAAGGCGCGGCAGACGAGCTGCCTCTCGAACAACCGGCAGCTCGGCGTTGCGGTGATGATGTACGCGGAGGACTACGACGAGACCTACCCGCCGACGTACCTGTACAACAACGGACTGAACGGGTCGGCGGGGCGCACGCACATCACCTGGCTCACGGTCCCGTACATCAAGAACGAACAGATCTGGATCTGTCGCTCGGACCGGGAGCCGACGGTTCTGCCGCAGATCCCCGCGGATGTGATGCTCGCGCGCTCGAGCTACATGCCGAGCGAGGCGGTGCTTCCGCGCGACAAGTTCAGCCCGGCTCAGGGCAACCCCCGCCCCTACAGCGTCGTGAGCATGGCGGAGGTCGCCTCTCCGGCCGGGACGATCGCCATCGTCGAGCAGGAGGAGAACGAGGACCCGTACGGCTGTTGTCACCCCTGGCATCCACGGAAGCCCTACGCGAACACGACGCCTCTCACCCACGCCACGATCGCCGACGTCAACAGCCAGAATGACGTGCGAATCGTGAACATGGACAACGAGCGGCACAACGGGGGCACGAACTACGGGTACTGCGACGGTCACGCGAAATGGATGAGCCTGGAGCGCACGCTCGATCCGAACTGGCAGTGGGGTGAGCGCTTCTACGCGTGTGAGTAGGGCGAGTCCCGCCGAATCTTGACGGAAGGGGCGAGCCGCGACGGCCCGCCCCTTCTGGCATCGCCTGCGGCAACGCCCTGCGCTTATCCGAGCGCCGAGGTGAGGCCCGGGACTTGGTCGGCGCCTTCAGGAACCTGGACGGTCGATCCCTCGAAGTCGCCGCCGATCGGCTCATAGCGTCCGCCGAGATGCTGGGACAGAAACGCCTCCGCGACGGCGAAGAAAGAGATGCGGTTCGGGGGGCGGTGGAAACCGTGGCCCTCGTCCGGGTAGAGCACGTAGGTGACGGGGATGCCCTTGGCTTTCATGGCCGCCACGATCTGATCCGACTCCTGCTGCTTCACGCGGGGGTCGTTCGCGCCCTGGCCGATGAGCAGCGGACGGACGATCCGGTCGACGTGCGTAAGCGGGGAGCGCTCTTCGAGGAACGCCCTCCCCTCCTGCGTGGTGTGGTCGCCGACGCGATCGCGCAGCACGGGAAGCATCGGGATCCAGTACTCCGGCACGTTCTCAAGAAGCGTCACGAGGCTCGACGGGCCGACGATGTCCACGCCGCACGCGAAGACCTCGGGTGTGAAGGTCACGCCCACAAGGGTGGCCCATCCGCCGTAGCTTCCTCCGCCGACGGCCACCTTGTCCTTCAGCGCGATCCCCTCGGCGACGGCCCACTCGACCGCGTCGATGAGGTCGTCGTGCATCTTCGCGGCCCACTCGCGGTTCGCGGCGTTCACGAAGCTCTTGCCGAGTCCGGTGGAGCCGCGGTAGTTCACGCTCAGGACGGCGTACCCGCGGTTCGTGAGCCACTGGTGCACCGGGTCGAGGCCCCAACTGTCGCGCGCCCACGGGCCGCCGTGCACCCAGAGCACGAGCGGAAGGGGCTCGGACGGCCGGCCGATCTCCTCGGGATCCGTCCAGGGCGGGAGCGAGAGGTACGACACCAGGTCGAGGCCGTCGCGCGACTTCAGGACGACCGGGGTCATGCGCGCAAGGGTCTTGTCCTCGAGTGCGGAGCGGTTCGTGAACAGAAAGGTCGCTTTCCGCTCGGCGCGGTTGTAAACGTAGTAGCGGGCGGGGCCGTCGTCGAGAGAGTCCACGACGATCCACTTGGCGTCATCGAGCGTCCGGCTCGCGATCGCGATGTCGCCGGCGCAGAACTCCTCGAGGATCTCCCAATCGGGCTTGAGCGACTCGTCGAGCAGGGTCCACTCCGACCTCGCGTACTCGGCGGCGTATCCTTGGATCGTGCGCTCGGTGGGGTGGGTCAGCACATCTTCGACGTCGCAGCGGGGGTTCGCCCCGAGCAGCGTCGTCTCACCGGTGAGCAGGTTCCAGGCGACCAACGCGTTGGTGTTCCGTCCGCGTCCATCGAGCAGGTACGCGATGTCTCCGGTCTTGTCGAAGCCGAAGGCCTGAACGGAGAGAGAGTCCTCGGGCTCTACCGTGAACGCCGGTCGCGGTTTGCCGTCAGGGCCGAAGACGTGCATCTCCACGCGCGCTTCGGGCGTGAACCTCGAGGCGACTCGCGGACGGTAGTCGTCATCGAAGAGCACCTGGGCGAACGCCTCGGTGTTCTCGAGGAGCAGGACGCTGTCCCCGGTCCGCAGGTCCACGCGGTAGGCGTCGTGGTAGCGTTTGTCGCGGTTGTTGAGCATCACCACGATCTCGTCCGGGTGGAGGCGGCTCACCCCGCCGACCAGCGCGTGGACTCCCTCGTACGGGGTCAGGTCCGCGATCTCGTTTGTCTCGAGGTTGACCTGATAGAGATGCCAGTCCTCGTCTCCGTCCTTGTCTTGGGCGTAGATGAGGTCGCGGTTCGTGTAGGTCCAGTGGTAGACGCGGATGCCGCGATGGGTGTCGCGCGTGACGGGCCGGGCGTCGCCGGGGCTGTCGGCTGGCCCGACCCAGACGTTCATGACGCCGTCGACGGGGGCTACGAAGCTGATCTTCGAGCCGTCCGGACTTAGCTTCACGAGGG
>CAZCER010000620.1:0-3339 GCA_964497385.1 uncultured Armatimonadia bacterium
GATCACTCGCGCCGGCCCGCCGTCCAGGTCCACGAGGACGAGATCCCTCGACGCCGCGCGTTGGTACGTAAGCCTGCCGTCGGCGAGCCAGACGACGGACTCGGCGTCCCCGTCGGGGCGCAGAAGCTCCTCCGACCGAGGGTCGAGAGGGTCGCTCATCGGGAGACCGTAGACATTCCCATCGCGGATGTAGGCGAGCCAGGAACCCCAGAAGGGGGGCGAGTACGGGTCGCCCTCCAGGTGCACCTCGAGGCGCTGGGTTGCGCCGGCGCGCAGGCGCACCACGGCGGCCTCTCCGCTGTAGCCGGCCGCGGTCACGCGCACCGAGTAGCCTCCCGGCCGCACGTCCGGCGCGGCGACGAACGCGGGGAGCGTGCCCACGATGGCCCACGCGTCGGAGTCGGGCGCGCGAAGTTCGATAAGCGCCCCCGCGGGAGTGCCCGTCACCTCCAGGGTCGCGTGACTCCCCGACTGAGTGGGTCGCGGCAGAGGCGACAGGGCGAGGAGTAGACCTGCGAAGACCGCGCACGTCATGCGGGGCCTCCCCGCGCCGCTCGGTGGATCGAAAGGAGCGTGTCCACGAGGCTGGCGACCTCATCGAGCGGGATCATGTTCGGGCCGTCGCACAGCGCGCGGTCGGGACGGTCATGGACCTCGAGGAACACACCGTCCACTCCCGCCGCCACAGCGGCTCGGGCGAGCAGAGGGGCGTAGCGGCGCTCCCCTCCGGACGCGGAACCGGCCGCGCCCGGCAGTTGCACCGAGTGGGTCGCGTCGAAGATCACCGGGTAGCCGAGTTCGCGCATGATCGCGAGGCCGCGCATGTCGACCACGAGGTTCCCGTAACCGAACGACGAGCCCCGCTCACAGAGCGTCACCGGCGACGGACCGCCGGCCCGTACTTTGCGAGCCGCCTCCTCCATGCCTGCGGGCTGCAGGAACTGGCCCTTCTTGATGTTCACGGGCTTGCCGGAGCGCCCGGCGGCCATCAGAAGATCGGTCTGTCGGCAAAGGAACGCCGGGATCTGCAGCATGTCTACGGCCTCGCCGGCGGCCTCGGCCTGCGATGGGTCGTGGATGTCCGTAAGGACCGCGACCGAAGCCTCCGCGCGGATGTCGGCGAGGATTCGCAAACCCTCCGCGAGGCCCGGTCCGCGGTAGGAATCCACCGACGAGCGGTTGGCCTTGTCGAAAGACGCTTTGAAGAGAAACGGGACGTTGCGCCCCGCGAAGAGCGCGCGCAGGGCCCGGGCCATCGCATGGGCGTGTTCCTCGGACTCGATGACACAGGGCCCGGCGATGAACGCCAAGTCGCCGGAGCCGATGGACGAGGGCCCGACGGAGACGGCCTCCATGGGCGTCACCTCCGAGCCGGCCCTTCGCCGCCGCTCCGCGCCCACCTGCGCCTAGGGCTCGCGCAGCTCGTCCGGCGCGCCGTTCAGCGTCACGTTGGGCAGGATTTCACCCGACGCGAGCACGCGCGCCGCCGCCGGAGCGCCTACATGTCCCTCGAGCGGCACGGCGGGCCCGCCCAACCCGGAGGAAGGCGTGATCCCGACGCTTCCGTCATGCGCGACGACCCAATCGCCGTCCGCCTCGGTCAGGACGGTGATCCTCCCGCCGTGGCCGACCACGCGCGCGCGGTCCGTGTCGACGATCACGTCGGCGCAACGGCCGGAGGCGGGGAACTGGACGTCGACCCGGCCCGATGCCTGGTGGATCACGCGTTCGGCGTAGAATACCACGTGCGTGTTCTCCGCCAGGCGGATGCGGCACCCGTCGGCTGTCGCAATCGTGGCGGATGAAGCCTCTCCTGTGGTGACCTCGCCTGTCCCGCTGTCGGCTTCCGCCGGTGACGCCGGACGCAGCCTGCTCCCCGGTCTGAGGGTCGCGCCCGCCGCGCCGGGCAGCGCGTCGCCGCCATAGGAGCGCAGGTAGACCTCCCCCTCCACCGCCACGAGCGTGCCGGCTTCACCCGGTCGAGGCGGGAGATCCAACCACATGAGGCTGAGGCCGATGGCCACCCCGAGCAGCAGACCGGCCGCCAGATAAAGGCCGCGGCGCGCCGGGCCGAGGGAGAAGGCGCGGCCCGCCGGCGGCGTCTTGCCGCGCGCAAGGCACGGCGAGACCGGCGCCGAAGACGCCTGCACGGCGTCGGCGGCGCGGTGCAGGGCGCCGACAAAGACGGCTTCATCGGCGCGGAGTTGCTCGGCGTATGCGGCGCAACCAGGGCACTCGGCCAGATGACGCTCCACCTCAAGCGCTTCGGCGCCGCGCAGTTCCCCGTCCAGGTACGCCGAGATTGTCTCTAGCCGTCGGTCAGGGCATCCCATAGTGGGTCGCCTCCGTTTCCGCCCGTGCCAGCTTGGCCAGGGCGCTCCGCAGCCTCTGCTTGGCGCGGAAGACCCGCACCCGCACGGCTCCTTCGGCCACTCCGAAATGCCGCGCCATCTCCTCGTAGGTCAGTTCGGAGAGGTACCGCGCGGCCAGGATGTCGCGATACGACTGCGGCAGGCTGTTGATCGCCTTCAGAACCTCGCTGTCGCCCTCGGGCGTCTCATGATCGTAGACCGCGATGTCCGGCAGTGGGTTGATCGGGACCTCGCGGCGCGTCTTGCCCGCCTGGCCCCGCAGGCACGCTCGGTGCACGATCGTGTGCATCCACTGCCGGAAGCGCTCGGGCTCGCGGAGCGTCTCCAGACGCTCGTACGCGGTCGCCAGGGCGTCCTGCACGGCGTCTTCGGCCCCGTTGAGGTCGCCGAGCAGATGCACGGCCGCGGCCGTCAGGGCGCGCCGATGCCGGCGCGCCAGTTCGTCGAACGCGCCGCGGTCTCCGCTCTTGGCTCGCAGGACCAACTCTCCGTCATCCACGATGCCACGCTCCCTCACGGACTCGCCTTGCCCGGCGCTTGCGGTCCGTGGATTCGAGGCTCCGGCCGCGCGTCCTGTTACAGGCCGCGGTGGGTTGTTCCCGCCCGCGCCCGTTGTGCGTGATATTGAGATATGCTAATATCATCGAAGCGCCTTTCGCGAGTGATCGGGGGCAGCCATGCAGTCAACTGTGCAGATCCGGAGAGCGTGGTGGCGACACTTGGAGTTCCTCATCCCTGTGCTGGTGCTCCTTGCGTGGTTCCTCCTGAACCGCTACATCCTGCCGGCCGTCGGGGTGCCGACTTGAATGTCTTCCTCCTGTGACTTGCCGGCGGCAAGTCAGCGAGCGAGTGATGAAGACGCGGCCTCGAAGCCGGACGCCGGTCGTTAGCGGACCGGCGCGGAGGCCTGAGCGAGCGCGGCGCGAACCCTCCCCGCGATAGGGAGGCGACGCCATGCTCACGTGTC
>CAZCER010000621.1:0-3325 GCA_964497385.1 uncultured Armatimonadia bacterium
TCTGACCCCCGTCTACCTGGCGACTCGGGGGTCGACGCCCGTCATGCGCGCGGCCCTCTTCGCCGCGATCCTCATCGTCATGGCCCTTCCTTGGCATCTCCGAAACCTGCACCTGTACGGGACGCTCTCGTACATGCCCGATGACGGAAAGCAAATCTACCTCCCCGTGGATCAGGGGCTACTGGTCTGCGTCCTGCACGATAACTTTCCCTGGGTGGCCGCGCAGACGGTCGCCTGGACGCTGAACACCCTCTGGTCGCAGATGGATTGGGTCCCGGAATCCTCTCGGTCAGGCGTCTACACGGGTCTGTGGCTCCTCGTCGTCACGACCGCCGTCGGGGGGATGGTCGCCTCTCGGCTTCGGCCCGGATCGACGGACCGTAGGGTCTGGCTCGGCTTCGCCGCCGGAGGCGCGCTGCTCATGGCGCTGACTCTGTACATCGCCTGCTGCAAGCACATGGGGTGGATGTGGGGAGCGGGCCGCTACGTGCTCTGTCTGCTCCCCGCCGTGGCGGCCGGAATCGTCTCTCCCGCGGTGCTCCTTCCGCCCCGAGCCAGATGGGTGCTTGTCGGCTGCGTTGCCGCGGCCTGCGCCGTCTTCAACGCTGTGTGTCTCCACTATCTCGTCGCCGTGCTGATCCCCATGTACGCCTGAAGCCGCTACTCGCCCATCGCCAGCGCTCCGGCCTCGCTGTACCGAGCCGTCAGCTTCGTGATCGCCTCCGCCGTGACGTCCGTTCCGCCGTAATGCACCACGCGATGGAACTCCGGCAGCGGATCGCCCGTGTAGGCGTTCCGGCCGATGGTGCGAATGCGCGGTTGGACGATCAACTCGAGACCCTTCTCGGCCGCGATCTCCGTGAGAACCGCGTCAAGAGCCCGCGTCGCCGTCTCTTCGTGAGTCCGCAGTTGTTGATCGATCTCCGTGCTTAGCCTCGCCCGTAGAGCCGCTTGGTGGTCCGAGCACGCGTCCCACTGAGCCTTCAGCCGGTCGTACTCCGCCACGCTTTCCGGGGTGCGCTCACCTTCGGAGGCCTGCATCAGCGCGGAGAAGCGCTCCCATGCCTCGGCGTCGATCTCCTGCAGGGCGCTCAGTTCGCCGGCCTGGTCGGCCGTCCGCTCCACCGGGGGCGTCATCTCCAACTCCACCGCCCGGTCGAACTGCTCCGGAGTCAGCATCGTGTAAGCCGACCCCGCTCGCAGAACCGCCGCGTTGCGCGCCTCCAGCTCCCCGATCGCGCGCCGCGCGTCCACGAACTGCGGCGCCTGCTCCTCGATGTCATAGAGATCCACAAGCCCGATGCGGGAGGACGCCGGCGGCGCCGCCTCCTGCGCCCGCAACGCGGCCATGCCGGCTCCCGCCGCAAGGATCGCCGTTGCCGTGATCAGAGTGCCCTTCAGCGTCATGGTGCTCCCTCCTCGATGTGCGCGCCGTCTTCGGGCGCTCTCGACCGCTTCCCTCCGGTGACGAACGGCCCGCGAAGGAGTTCGATCCTCCGCGGGCGTATGGCTCGTCATGTCTCCCGCGCACCTGCTCCTGGCGTTCGCCGCCCTCTTCGCGACGGTTCCTGAAGCGCCCGTTCGACTGACCCAATCCGCCCTTCCCCAGTCGCGCCCGGCGTGGTCCGCCGACGGCCGCTGGATCGCGTGCGTCGAGTCCGGCGGGGCCGAAGACGTCGTCCTCATCGCGGGCGCGGAGGACGGTCTCGAGCGCATGGTCTCCGCCGCCGGCGCGCCCCTTGTCGGAGCCCCCATGTGGCTTCCGGACGCCCCGGAGGTCGTCTGGGTTCGGGAGGACCGGTCTCTTCATTCCATGGCCGTCGACGGAAGGCTCGCGCGCGCGGAACTGAGCCTTGCGTCACGCCCGACCGGCGTCTTCCCGCGCGAGAATCGTCTTCTGGCGCACTCGTCCCGCGAGGTCGTCGAGACGCCCGTGCGGCCTCCCGACCAAGCGCGCCGCCTCTTGGCCGCGCCCCTCGACCGAAGCCTTGAGGCAGTTTCCTCCGGCCTGCTTCCAGGCGAGCTTCTCATCGGCGACGGACCGGAGGTGTTCCGCTGGACCGAGGACGGCGGCTGGCGCGATCTGCACCTGCCCGCCGCCGGAATCATCGCCTACACGAACGTACTCGCCGCGTCGAACGCCTCGCGGATCCTTGCGGTCGCCCGGACGTCCGCCGGAGACCGCTTCGTTCTCGCGGACGTCAACACCGGAGAGACGACCCGGGTCGCCGCCGGCGGAGCGGTTTCGCAGATCGCCGGTCTCCCGGACGGTGGGTTTCTCGCCATCATCGACGGACGCCTGTTGCGCCATCCCCCCGGCCTCAGAGACCCGATCGCCCTCACCTCCCCCGATGTTCGCGTCGGCGGGTTCGCTCTCTCCCCCGACGGAACCGCCATCGCGCTTGCCCTGAGCGGTCTCGATGACACCGACGGAGACGGCCGCGTCACCGAGGACGACCCCTCGAACCTCTACCTGCTCGGCCTCTCCGCGCTCTGATCGGCTACCCGCGCGGCCCCGCCTTGGCGGAGGCCTCCTTCGCGAGCGCCGCCCATAGACCGAGCTTCTCCGGTTGCCCGTTCACGGAGTGGATGTCGTTCAGGTTTAGGTCCATCGGGCCATCCCCGGCCTCGCGGAGCAGCCGCGCGAGGTCGGCCTCCATCTCCGCCCGGTCTGACGTGAAGAACACTCGCGTAGGGTGAGCGTGCACCTCGAGAACGACGGATTCGCCCAGCACCTCTCGGGCCTTTCGCGGCGACGACCAGGGCGACACATGCATTCGCCGGAGGTTCGGAAGCGACTTCAGAACCGCGTACTTGTCGTCCAGGCACTCGCATCCATGGTAGTACACGGTCTGGTTCGGGAAAAGCTCCCCGACACGCATGCTGTACCGGTGCACGAACTCCTCGTACATCCCCGGGCCCAGGCCCGCGGACGTCTGCGCCGAAACGTAGGCCCACTCATCCGAGAGTTCCGGCTCCTTCCCGACGCGCTCAGCGTCCAGGAACGCGCAATGGTAGAAGGCCCAGTCCGCGACCTGGTACCGCCCGCACGGGCTCGCGATCCGGTTTACCCAGCCCTGCGCCGCACGTTCCCGGTGCTGCGCCATGTGCGCCTCGGCAACGAACCCCATCAGCGCGTGCACGTCCTCCGGAGCCACCGCGCAATCCATCAGGATGTTGTCCATCCCCCGCATCCGGACGGCGATGTCGAACATGTTCCAGCCGAGCGTCGGGTGCTGCACCTCGACCGGCAGCGGAGCTTCGGTGAGTTCCAATGTGCGCTCGACGTGAAGCGCCGTCCCGACTTCGTCGAGTTCCCACGAGG
>CAZCER010000622.1:0-3324 GCA_964497385.1 uncultured Armatimonadia bacterium
CACTCTTTCCCTACACGACGCTCTTCCGATCTCGAGCTTGGCCTGCATGCGCTCCTGCACTTTGGTGAGGGACTCCTCGGGCGTGGCGCGCATGAGCCAGATGTCGTCGAACGAGGCGGAGAGTTCGGCCCCGTACTCCTGCCAGAGCGACGTCTCGGGCGGCATCACCGCGTTGGGGCTCCAGCCGAGTTCGGCGAAGAGTTCGATGTACGGATTCGGGTGGTTGGCGTAGAACTCAGGGGTCACCTCGGCGAGGGACGAGTGCTTGCGCTGGCCCATGCAGAGGAGTTCCATGCCCTCGATGGAGTTCACGTACTTGATGAACTCGAAGGCCTCGTCGGGGTGACGGGCGCTCGTCGGGATGCAGAGCACATCGGCGTCCACGAAGGTGGTGTTGGCGAGTTCGGGGCGCCCATCCGGATAGGGGAATGGCGCGGCGCCCCACTCGAAGAGCGGTTCCTTGGTGACGGGGTCGCGGGCGTACATGTCGATGAAGTTGTGCATCCAAACGCCCTGCAGGACCATGGCGACCTGTTCGGAGAGGAAGGCGTTCTGGGGGGAGGAGAAGTTGCCAAAGCCGCTCCGGAACGTCTGGAGTTGGGTCACGCCGTACTTCTCGGCATAGGAGCGGACCCACTCGAAGGCCTCGACGTTCTCGGGCGAGGCGCAGGTGATCTTCGACTCGCCGTCCCAGAGTTCGCCGCCGAAGAAGCAGCCCCACCCCCAGTTCCACCAGCCGGGCTCCGGGGGGATGAATCCAAGCTGGGTGATGTTTCCGTTCTCGTCGTACTTGGTGAGCTTCTCTGAGTACTCCCAGAGTTCGGAGAGCGTCTCGGGCGGGCGCTCGGGATCGAGCCCCGCCTCGCGGAACATGTCCTTGTTCCAGTGCAGCGCGGTCGAGGCGGGGCATGAGGGCAGCCCCCATGTGTGGCCGCGGTGCTGGACGAGCTTCCAGTAGCACGGCACGTAGCGGCTCTCGTCGATGCCGGCCTCGCGGCAGTAGTCGTCGAGGCAGAGGAGGGCGCCCTTGTCGGAGTAGGTCTGGATGTTGGGGGCCCAGAGGCCGGCCACGTCGGGCGGTTCGTTTCCGGCGGTGGCAAGGAGCATCTTCCGGTCGACTTGGCTCACGGTGAGCATGTCGACCCAGACGCGGTCCTGGGAGGCGTTGAAAGCGTCGACGGTGGCGCGCATGGCGTCGGCCTCAAAGCCGGTCCACTTCTCCCAATACGTAACAACCGTGCGACCGGGCACGCGCTTCTCGGGCACGCGGCCCCAGACAAGCACCGGAACCAGCGCCAGGCCGCAGAGCAGGATCCAGAACACACGTCGGAGCTTGTCGCCCATGCGCGTCACCCCTTCATGCCCGTCAGCGTGATGCCCTGAATGAAGGTCCGTTGGGCGAGGAAGAAGACGACGATGAGAGGCAGCACGATCAGCGTGGAGGCGGCCATGAGTAGGTTCCACTCCGTGCCGCCGTGCTGGCTCTGGTAGAACTGCAGCCCCAGCGAGAGGGTGAACATCTTCCGGTCGGTCAGGTAGATCAGGGGCCCGAGGAAGTCGTTCCAGACGTACATGAAGTGGAAGAGCGCGACCACGGCGAGGGCGGGCTTCGCGAGCGGGAGGACGATGCGCGTGAAGATCCCGAACTCGGAGCATCCGTCGATCCGAGCGGCGTCGGAGAGTTCCGCGGGGATCGAGCGGAAGAACTGCCGCAACAGGAAGATGTTGAAGGCGCTCCCGAAGAACGCGGGGACCCACAGCGGCTTGAAAGACCCGACCCAGCCGAGTTCGCGGAACACCGCGAAGACGGGCACCATGATGACGGGGAACGGCACCATCATCGTGGCGAGGGTGGCCGCGAAGAGCACGTCTCTGCCGGCCCAGCGGATGCGCGCGAACCCATAGGCGACAAGAGCGTTCGAGAGGACCGTGCCCAAGACGCCGAGGATCACGAGGTAGACCGTGTTCAGGGCGTAGCGCGCGAAGGGGGGTACGGGGTCCTCGTCCGGCTTCCATCGGTCTTTGTCGACGATGACCTTGGCGTAGTTCTCCCAATGGACCTCGGAGGGGATCCACTTGGGCGGGTTGCTCATCGTCTCCTCGATGGGCTTGAGCGAGGTCGACACCATCCAGAGGAGCGGGGCGAGGAACGTCAGCCCCACGAGGGTGAGGACGAGGAGGACCACGGTCTTGCCGAGGCGCGAGCGGACCTCCATCTCTCACTCACCCCCGTAGTAGACGTGGCGCTCGGTGAGCTTGAGAGAGAGGAGCGTCAGGATGAAGATCAGGATGAAGAGGATCCAGGCCATCGCGGAGGCGTAGCCCATCCGGAGATAGGTGAAGGCATTGTCGTACAGGTACATCGGCGTGAAGTAGATCGAGCGCGCGGGGGAGCCGGTCGGGGAGATGACGTAAGGGACCGCGAAGAACTGGAGCGACCCGATCACTCCCATGATGAGGTTGAACTGGATCACGGGGGAGATCGCGGGGAGCGTGACGTGCCGGATGCGGCGGAGCCAGCTCGCGCCGTCGAGTTCCGCGGCCTCGTAGAGGTGCTGGGGGACGTCCTGCAGGCCGGCGAGGTAGATCACGATGGAGTGCCCCACGCACCAGGCGCCCATCGTGACGAGGGCCGTCTTGGACCACGCCGGATCCGAGAGCCAGCCCGGCGGCTTCAGATCCTTCGCCGCGGGAACCACGTGGCCGAGCGTTCCGAAGGCCCACTCGATGAAGGCGTTCAGGATGCCGTACTCGCCGTTGAAGATCCACATCCAGAGCACGGCGAGCGCGACCCTGGGCACCAGCACGGGCAGGAAAAAGACGACTCGGTACCACGACATCAGCGGCACGCCGGTGTTCAGAAGCAGCGCGAGCGTGAGGGAGACCAGGAGCCCCAGGGGGAGCGAGAACGCCGCGTACACGAGCGTGTTCGCAAGGGACTTCAGAAAGACCTCATCCTGGAACAGGTCCCGGTAGTTCGCGGCGCCGATGAACTCCGCCGGCTGCAGCACGGAATACTCGCAGAAGCTGAAGTAGAGCGAAGCGACAATGGGATAGAGCAGGAACACCCCGAGCCCGATGAGCCACGGGCTGACGAACCCGAGCCCCGCGAGCAAGCGCCGCTTGTCACCCGCGTTCCAGCCGCTCCGGCTGCCTCTCGAACCCATCGCCGACCGCCACCTCCCACGCCGCCCGTCGGTCGTCCGCGCGCTCGCTCGCGCAGCATCCGACCGAGCCTTCCGCGCAACACCCCTTAGCCGCCGCGCGCCCACGTCACCCCCTCGGGCGCGCGCGTCACGGTCTCGGTGTTCCCGGCGGGGGCGC
>CAZCER010000623.1:0-3311 GCA_964497385.1 uncultured Armatimonadia bacterium
CGGGAGAACATCCCGGAGGGCGTCTCCGCGGTCTGCCAGGCTGTTCATCGCGCCGTAGCCGATCTCGGTCTCCAGGCGCTCGTGTCCGTCCATCCGAACCCCAAGGTCCGAGAGATCATGCTGCCGGCGCTCCAGGCGCACGATGGCGTGCATCTGCTGGAGCCCATGGACTACCCGACCTTCGTCGGTCTCGCGGCCCGAGCCCGCGTGATCCTGACCGACTCCGGCGGACTCCAGGAGGAGGCCCCCTCTTTCGGGACGCCGGTCGTTGTCGCGCGGAACCACACCGAGCGTCCGGAAGCCTCCGACGCCGGTCTCGCGAAGATCGCAGGCGCCGACGCCGACGCGCTCGCGAACGCGGTGGCGGAGTTCCACTCCAACCCGTTGCCGCGCCCCGCTCCAGGCGAGACGCTCCCGAGCCCCTACGGCGACGGGCGCGCCGCGGCTCGCATCAGCCAGGCCGTCCTGAACTACTTTGGCGAGGGCGAGAGGCCGGCGGACTACGCTCCGCCCGTGTAGTCCCGCGCCGCAACCCGCAGAGGGAAAGGTCGCTTACCATGCTTCGCTTGCCGTTGGTCGTTGTCGCATCCTGCATCCTGGCTTTGTGCGCGGGCGTCGTTCTGGCGCAGCCCGGCGAGAACCGGGTGACGCTCGCGTTCACCGATGCCGCGGGGGCCGCGCTTCCCGACGGAGCGCGCGCGCACGTCTACGACGCCTACGGTGAGATCGCGAGCCTGCCCGCCGACGGAGCCGAGCCCTGGTCGGTGACGGTGACCATCGGCGAGCTGTACGACGTCTGGGTGGACGCTTCGAACGTTGACGGTCTCGCGTCGGCGCTGTTCCGCGACGTCGCTCTGGCGCCAGCCGAAGGGCAGAAGCCCGCGGATCTGAGCGTGCCGCCCTCCTGCGCGGTCGAGGGCCGGCTCTTCGACGCGAACGGGGCGCCGCTTGCCGAGGGGTCCGTGGTCGCCGTCCAGTCGGGGACCTTCAGCGAAGACCCCTCCGATCTCGCGGCCTACGCGCGCGGGGCGAGCGCCTGTTACGCGCGGGCCGCGGTGGGCGAGGGCGGGGCGTTCGCGCTTCGCGGGCTGACCCCCGGCACGCACTCCCTCGACCTCCTGCGGGCCGGTGAGGCGCGCCCCTTCGCGACTCTCGACGACGTCGTGGTGAAGCCCGAGGAACCGACCGATCTGGGCGACGTGACCGTGTCCGAGGCCCCCTGGACCCACCTCTTCGACGGGCGGGGCCTCGGGGACTGGGCCGAGTCCGGGCTGTTCGGGCAGAAGCCCGTCGTGGTTGATCACGACCGCCTCGTGCTCCCCGCGGGCGGCGATATGACCGGGATCACGTGGCAAGCCGACGCTCCCAAGGTCGGCTATGAGATCAGCCTCCAGGCAATGCGGGCGGACGGACATGACTTCTTCTGCGGGCTTACGTTTCCGGTCAAGGACTCGTGCTGCTCCCTCATTCTCGGAGGGTGGGGCGGATCGCTCGTCGGGCTCTCGAGCATCGACGGCGCGGACGCTTCGGAGAACGAAACCTCGACTTCGATCAACTTCAAGGACCGTCACTGGTACCGGGTGCGCGTGCGCGTGACGGAGGAGCGCATCCAGGCGTGGCTCGACGAGCGTCCCATCATCGACGTCGGGATCATGAACCGGATGATCGGCGTCCGCTGGGAGATGGAGCGCTGCAAGCCGCTCGGGGTCGCGACCTGGCGCACGACCGGAGCGCTCCGCGACATTCGGATGCGGGAGTTGTAGCGGGGCCGACCCGCCCACGCCGCCTGGCCGGGACCGTCGGTCCATGGCGCGGACCGTCGCGCCGCGATCCTGCGCGCCCGACCACCGAAGCATGGACGGCCGAATGGGCTCCGTCGCTCATCGCGCGCGACGCCCCATCCGGCCGCTCCATGCCTCGTCAAGCCCCGAGCCCTAGTCGATCTTCGCCGAGAGTCCCTGCGCCATCGCGATCTCCTCGGAGTGGTTCACGGTGAGCGCGGTGCGGTGGGTGACGTAGTCGATGAGGGTCGCGGCGCCGGGGTGGCCGTTTCCGCTCTGCTTCATGCCGCCGAACGGGAGGTGGACCTCCGCGCCGATCGAGGGGAGGTTGACGTAGAGGAGCCCGACCTCCATCTCGTCGCGGCAGTAGCGCCACTTGCGGAAGCTCTCGGTGATGACGGCGGCGGCGAGGCCGTAGTTCGTCTCATTGTGGTACTGCACGGCTTGCTCGAGGCCGTCCACCGGCACGATGCCGATATTGGGGGAGAAGGCCTCTTCGTTCAGCACCCAGGAGTTCCGGTCGTACTCCATGCGGTAGACGAACGGGGAGACGAAGTGGCCGTGCGCGTAGTCGCCGTCGGTGAGAGGCCCGCCGTCGAGGAGCACTTCGGCGCCCTCTTCCTTGGCCTTCTGGTTGTGGATGACGAACTTCTCGACGCCCTCGCGGTTGATGAGCGGCCCGCAGAAGACGTTCTTGTCGAGGGCGTTTCCGACGCGGATGCGCTTGGCCTGGGCGACGAACTTCTCGGTGAACTCGGCCTCGACTTTGCGGTCGACGAGGATCCGGCCGACGGAGACGCACCGCTGGTTCGAGGTCTTGAAGCAACTAATGAGCGCGCAGGTGACCGCGAGGTCGACGTTCGCGTCATCGAGCACCAGAAGCTGGTTCTTGCCGCCGAGTTCGCAGGCGGCGAACTTGTCCGAGGACTCGGCGCAGACCGTCTTGACCCACTTGCCGACCTCCCACGAGCCGGTGAAGAGGACGACGTTCACATCGGGGTGCTCCACAAGCGGGCCGCCCGCACGGCTGCCTTTGCCCTGCACGACGTTCACGACGCCGGCGGGGAAGCCGGCTTCCTCGAAGAGGCGCGCGAGCTTGTCGCCGCAGCCCGCGCCGAAGCTGGAGGGCTTGAGGACGGCGGTGTTCCCTTCGAGAACGGCGGGAAGCACCTGCCACAGAGGAATCGCGAAGGGGAAGTTCCACGGCGGGATGCAGACCGCGACGCCCTTCGGCTTGCGGATGATGTAGGCGTCCTTGGAGGGGATCTCCGAGGAGACGACGGCGCCGGAGGGCTGCCGCGAGTAGCCGGCCACGAACTGGGCCATGTGGATCGACTCGATGACGTCGGCGCGCGCCTCGTTCCACTGCTTGCCGACTTCGCGGGCGCAGAGTTCGGTCATCTCGTCGATGTCGCGCTTCATGAGCTGGGCGAGTTCGTCCACGTACTCGCCCCGCTGAATGCGAGACATCCTACGCCACGCGGTCTGCGCGGCCTTGGCGGCCCGGACGGCGGCGTTCGCTTCCTCGGG
>CAZCER010000624.1:0-3309 GCA_964497385.1 uncultured Armatimonadia bacterium
GGGCCGCCCTCCACCTCCAGCCGCACCGCCGGCACCGGGGAGTCCGCGACCTCCCCCACTGGCACGCGCGCGTACACCGCCGTGCCGCACGAGGGCAGGTGGCCCATCGGGAAGAACCGCCGGTACGGGTGCCCGTCCAGCACCCCGGACTCGTCCAGGTATCCCCGCAGCCTCTCCGGGGCCCCCACGATCACGACGACGCCGGGCCCCCGCTCCCCCAGCACCCTCACCAGGTCCTCGCGATCCTTCGAATCGCAGCGCGCGTTCAACGTGAACAGCGAGGTCCCCACCGGCCCGGGGACCAGAGTCCGCGCAGGGACGTACCCGGAGATCCAGGAGAGCTGCAGCGCAAGCCCCGCAACAGCCACAAGCGCCGCCAGCTTCTCCCAGCCGCGCCCGGCAGCCAGGAACAGGACCAGAGCCAGCGACCACGCCACGATCCCCACTGGGATGAAGGCGGCAATCATAGCCACCCGGCGGTTCACCAACTGCAGTTCGGGGACTGCGTAGAGCAGCGCGAACCCGCCGCCCACGGCCACGAGGGCCCATGCGAGCACGAGTCCGAACGAACTCACGATGCCGCGCCTCCGTCCCGCCGGAATCCTCCCCACTGGACCATTCTCGCCCGCGAGCGGACCCCACATGACCGAGGGCCTCCGACCTCGAGTTCTTCCCAGTTCGCTCACGAGCGAGCCCACATCATTGCGGACGTCGGGATATCCGACTCTTGTTTGCCCAAGGGAGTTGCCATCGCGGGCCTAAGCACGACTGGAGAGGCTGGAAGAACCGTCCCCGCCCGCAAAGAATCGATGACCAGCACGACGACTCGACAACACATCGGCCTCACACCTTCGATCCGCGCATCCGATGAAAAGGCGCTCAGCGACCCCTCATTGTGGGACGGCGTACGTATCCAAGCTCACGTCTTGGCTGAACGGGCATGATCATGGAGCCTTGTGAAGCTCTGAACTGCAGCGACGCGTTCCACTTCAACCCCAACTGAAAGCCAAAGGATCACTCGAGTGTGGCGACCCCCACATTCGAGTGCGCCCCGAATGACCTACAGTTGTTGTTGGCCGTCGGCTGTCAGACCACCCGATCCGCAATGCAGACAAGGAACGCACTCCTGGAAGAGCTGAGCGAAGAGAAGTTGCAGTCCCGCGTGTCCGGTGCGTACAACCGGTCCGCGAAGAGACTGCTCAGCCTCGCGCTCTCCGTCCCTCTCGTGGTGTTGCTCTGGCCCCTCTTCGTTCTGATTGCCGTAGCGGTCGCAGTCGACTCTGGCTTCCCAGTGCTGTACCGCGCCGACCGTGGCGGCTATCGCGGAACGCCCTTCCGGATCATGAAGTTCCGTACCATGGTCCAAGACGCGGACCGCCTCGGCGGGGGCACCACGGCCCTCCACGACCCCAGGATCACCCGCGTCGGAGCCTTCCTCCGCGCCACGAAGCTCGACGAGATCCCCCAGCTCATTAACATCCTCAAGGGGGAGATGGCGTTCGTCGGCCCGCGGCCCGAACTGCTCCGGTACATCACCCAATACTCGGGTCTCGAGCGCTACATCCTTGAGGTACGCCCAGGGATCACGGACTTCAGCTCCATCACCTACATCAACCTCAGCGGAGTGGTGGGCTCACAGGACGCCGACTCGGTCTACGAGACGCAGGTCCTGCAGAAGAAGAACGCCCTCCGGCTGCAGTACGTCGCCACCATCTCCCCGACCACCGATCTCCACATCTTCCTCACCACGATCGTCAAGACGATCCAACAGGCAACCCGCCACATCGCAGGAAGGAACGCCTGATGGAAACCGTCTTCCTCGGCGACTCCGATCTGCGCGTCTCGCGCCTCGCCTTCGGCGGCTGCCCGATGGGCCGCCACGGCTGGGGCGATGTCTCGAAGCAGGGGTTCCTCGACGCCATCAACGTCGCCCTCGACAGTGGCCTCACCTTCTTCGACACCGCCGACACCTACGGACTGGGCGAGGGCGAGCGGACTCTCGGCGAAGCGCTGGGCCGCCGTCGCGACGACGCCGTCATCGCCACCAAGTTCGGCGTCCGCGTCGAAGGTGGCCGCACCGTCTACGACAACTCCCCACAGTGGATCAACACGGCCCTGCGCGCCAGCCTCCAGCGGCTCAACACCGACCACGTGGACCTCTACCAGATCCACTACCGCGACAGCGTCACGCCCCTCGAAGACGTCGTCGCCTCCCTGATCGAGCTACGTGACCAAGGTCTGATCCGCCATTTCGGTCTCTCCAACGTCGGCCTCGACGACGCCGCGGAACTCACCTCTGTAGGCGACCGCTTCGTGAGCTTCCAGGACGAGTTCAGCCTCGCGAACCGCACCCACGAAACCGACATCAATGCCCTCTCGCAGTCCTTAGGTCTCACGCCTCTCACCTGGGGCAGCCTCGGCCAGGGGATCCTCACGGGCAAGTACGACGCCGCCACTCGCTTCGACCCCAACGACCGCCGCTCCCGCCCGGTCTACGTGAACTTCCACGGCGCGAAGCTCGAGCACAACCTCCGGATCGTCGACGTTCTCCGCGAGATCGCCGAGGAGGTCGGCAGACCGGTGCCCTCCGTCGCCATCCGGTGGATCCTCGATCGCCTCCCCGGCAGCGTCGCGATCGCCGGCATCAAGACCACGGAGCAGCTGACGGCCAATCTCGCGGCGCTCGACTGGCAGCTCACGCCAGCGCAGCTCGACGCCCTCACCACAGTCTCCGAAGACGAGGTAGCTGATGAACAGCACTGACCTGTCCTGGCGCATCCGCCGCCACGGCATCGAGATGACGCACCTCTCCAAGGGATCCCACATCGGCTCGATCCTCTCGGTGTCGGACATCGTGGCCGTCCTCTACGCGGACGTCGCGAACGTGGATCCGAGCGACCCGGAACACGATGGTCGCGACCGCATCATTCTCAGCAAGGGCCACGCCGGCGCCGCCATGTACGCCGCGCTCGCCGAGAAGGGCTTCTTCGATATTGCCGAGCTCAGCACCCACTACGCGGACGGCAGCCGCCTCTCGGGCCACGTCTCCCACAAGGGCGTTCCCGGCGTCGAGTTCTCCACGGGATCGCTCGGCCACGGCCTCTCCGTGGCGGCGGGTATGGCCTACGCCGCGAAGAAGGACGGCAAGTCCCACCGCGTCTTCGTGATCCTCGGAGACGGCGAGTGCGACGAGGGCTCGGTCTGGGAGGCCGCCCTCGTGGCGAACCATTACCAGCTGGACAACCTCGTCGCAGTCATCGACCACAACCGCATGCAGAGCCTCGACTTCTGCGAGGACACCATCGCCCT
>CAZCER010000625.1:0-3302 GCA_964497385.1 uncultured Armatimonadia bacterium
GAGACGCCCTACGGGCCGCCCTCGGACAGCGTCCTTGTCGGTGAGGTGGGCGGCCGGAGGGTCGCGTTCCTTCCGCGTCACGGGCGCGCTCACACCATCCCTCCGCACAAGATCAACTACCGCGCGAACATCTGGGCGATGAAGGAACTCGGCGTCACGCGCGTGATCGGTCCGTGCGCGGCGGGGAGCCTCCAGGCGCATGTGAAGCTCGGCGACTTCGTCGTTTGCGACCAGTTCGTGGACCGGACATCCGGCCGCATCGACACCTTCTACGACGGCCCGATCACCACGCATGTGAGCGCCGCCGAGCCCTACTGCCCCGAACTCCGCCAGGTCGCCGTGAAGACCGCCCGCGACCAGGGCATCACCGTGCACGATGGCGGGACGGTGGTCGTCATCCAGGGACCGCGGTTCTCGACCCGGTCGGAGAGCGCCTGGTTCACGCGGATGGGCTGGGAGGTCATCAACATGACCCAGTATCCGGAGGCGTACCTCGCGCGCGAACTCGAGATGTGCTACGTGAACGTATCGCTCATCACCGACTACGACTCGGGCCTCGTCGCGGACGGCCAGGTGCCGCCGGTCTCGCACGCCGATGTGCTCAGGACCTTCGAGTCGAACGCGGAGCGGGTGAAGAAGCTCTGCTTCGCCCTGATGGAGGCCATCCCCGCCGCGCGCGGGTGCAAGTGCTCCGAGACGCTCAAAGGGGCGAGGTAGGCGGGGTTGGCCCTCGCCGCCGCGAACGGGGTGTGCGCATGGGGCTTCAGTACATCGAGGTAGTCATGCGGCTCGAGGAGGTCTTCGACGTCGAGATGCCTGCCGAGTTCCTCGAAGCGCGGCACGACTGGACTCGGCTCGACGTGCTGTTCTACAACTTCCTCTACCAGATCCAACGCCAGCGCGAGGCCGACGCACGCTACCACCGCCGGCCGCCCGAGGCAGAGGACGCCTGGGGCCTCACGTTCACAGAGGCGGAGAAAGCGGCGCTCTGGGCGACGTTCCAGTGGGTGGTTGCCGACGAACTCGGCGCGCCTCTCGAAGACGTCCACCCGCAAGCCGACCTGATCCGCGATCTGGACGCTGGATAGGCGAGATCGGCTCACGTCCGAGGGCGGGAGAACCAGGCCAGCCACTCATCGGGGGACGTGGTCCGGGGCAGTGTCTCCGCGAGTTCGCCGGACATGCCGAAGCCGGGGTCCGCGAGGGCGATGGCCGTGAGCCGCAACGGGTCCTCGCCGAGTTGGACCGACCAGCGGACACCGCACTCCGGGCAGGCCACGCGGAAGATCCGCTTCCAGGGCATCCCTGGACCCGAGTCCCAAGCCAAAGTCGCCGCGTCGCAGACGGGGCATTGAGCGTAGGCATTCTGGAGTCCCATGAACGCCTGCTCCAGCCGCCGCGCGGCCTCCAGTCTCGAGGGCAGCGCGCGCCAGGCGCAGAAGCGCCCCACACCGGAGCAGATCGCTGACACGAGGAGACCCACCGCCAGCCAGTGCCAGACGGCGCTCCAGTGGCCGTCCGCTCCCTGGCAGCACACCACTGGGACGAAGAGCACCAGCACCCAGCCCCAGCCGTACCCGGCGCCCGAGCGCCACTCGCGCCGGACGTACTCCGTCACCGGGCCATCGCGTTGGCTCTGCTCGACCTCAGCCATCGGGTTCCGCCTCTTCCCGATCGGACCGGCACAGGGCGCGACGCTACCGCGCGCCGGTACCAATCGGAGGGTTCGGGGAGGCGCCACGGTGGCCCTGCTGGTGACGGCGTGGAGGCTGTACGGAGGGGCGGCATAGGGGGGACGGTGCGACAGAACGGTGGGACCCTATCCGGCCCGCAACGTGGAGCACTCGCCAGCCCGTATGGCTAGCCCGGATGGATGCCTTCCCGCTCCTCCGTCGCGGGCCCCTTCCGTGCGGCCCCTCCATCGGGCGCTCCGGACCGCAACCGGGCTCTGCGGGCCCCGTCAGCTCACCCACTCGACTTCCGTCCCAGTCGGAATCTGGCCCACCTCGGGCTCGAGGTACGGCGCGACGGCTTCGCGGATGTTCCGGAGCGCCTCCTCGCGCGTGGTCCCGGCGCTCGCGCAACCGGGGAGTGTGGGGCGCCAGGCCGCCCAGTCGCCGGTCTCCGAGTCCCGCTCCAGCAGAACCTGCCAGTCCATCGGGTCGCCTCCTCGTCGCGTCGCACGGACAGTGTACGCCGAGCGCGGTCAGTTCCTCAAGCGCGGACGACGGGGGCGGATGGCGGCGTCGCGGTCCCCGGCGGGGGAGGAGACAAGACCACGAAGCCCCACCACCACCAAACCCCAGGGGTGACGGTGGTGGTGGGGCTTCGTGGAAGCTCCTGGTTGGTGGGGTGCCGTTACCGCAGATGCGACCCTACGCTCGGACCGCCGTTGGGTTCGGGGACGCCGGCGGCCTGCTCGAACATCGACTGGAGTTCCTCGATGAGCCCGGCCTTCGCCGGGTCGGAGAGGCTCCCGCGGTTCGCGATGAGGCGCGCGGTCGAGCCCGTCAGAACGTTCCCGAGAATCTTGAGGTTGTTTGCGCGGAGGGTGCTTCCGGTCGCGGTGTTGTCGACCACGGCCTCGGCGTCCTCCGGCGGCTTGCCCTCCGTCGCCCCGAACGAGAGGATGAGCACCACGTTCGAGTAGCGGTTGCGGCGCACCGAATACCACGGCGTCAGAACGCTCGGCTCGACGCCGGTGGTGCGGAGAACCATGTCCTGCGTGAGGTTGATGTACTCGGTCGAGATGCGCACCTCGCGCGGGAGGCCCAGGAGGTCCTCGAGGTTGTTCACATGGTCCCACGAGTCAGGCACGGCGAGCACGATGTCCACGCGGCCGTAACGGCAATCGAGGATCGACTCGGCCTCATCGCCCGCGCGGGTCTCGAGCAGCCAGTCGAGACCGGAGATCCCGGCGTCGTAGTAGCCCTGGCTGACGTACATGGGGATCTCCTGCGGCCGGAGGACCTTCACCTCAAGCCACGGCAGGTCCACGCGCGGGCGGTAGTCGCGCCCGTCCACGTAGCCCTCGGGCACGATCCCCGCACCCGCCAGAAACCTCGCCGTGTCCTTCGCAAGGCTGCCCTTGGGCAGCGCCAGTTTGAGCACCTCGCGGCTCACAGGACGCCCTCCTTCGCAGAGAACTCCGTCGCGGCGCGCACGAGTTCCGCCTCGTCCGCGCAGGCCGTCTCGCCGGCGGCCGTCACGAGCGTCAGCGCACCCGACTCGGGCACGCGCACCGTCGCCGCTGACGGAGCCGACGCGCAAGCTCGCCTGCGGGCCCGCGGCGCCGCCGCGCT
>CAZCER010000626.1:0-3289 GCA_964497385.1 uncultured Armatimonadia bacterium
AGGTTCGACGCTTTGATCGTGATGCCGCAGGGCTTCTCGACCATCACGTGCAGCCCGGCGTCGAGGCACGGAATCGCGGTTGTGTGGTGGAACGCGTGCGGAGTGCAGTTGTCGACGGCGTCCGCGGCGCCGCTCTTCGCGAGATCCTCCGCGCCCTCGAAGTGCGCGGGCTCCCACCCGAACATCTCCTTCACCTTCGCGGCGAAGGCGTCGCGACGATCCTTGGAATTGTCGCAGAGAGCGACGATCTCGAACCGGTCATAGCCCGCATCCACGAGCTTCTTGTAGCCGCCGAGGTGCGCGCCGGCGATGCCGCCCGTGCCGAGAATCGCGAGCCGGATCTTGTCGGACATGGTGTGTGGTCACTCCTCGTGTGTACTCCGCTGGCGCGCCGCATCGACGCGCGTCGGCGTGTTGTTCTGCGCCGCCGAGGGAACCCCTACCGCCTGCTCGCCCGCACCCGGATCCGGTCGGCCCCGCGCAGGATGAAGGGGCTCAACAAGGCCACGCTGGCCGCCGCGACGGCCACCCCCACGCGGATGGCGCCCGGCACGCCGAGGAACTGCGCGAGCGAGCCCGCTTGGAGGCTCCCGAGAGGCGCCATGCCCATGAAGATCAACGTGTAGACGCTGACCACCCTGCCGCGAATGCTGTCCGGCACGGAGAGCTGGATGAGCGTGTTTGTCGAGGACATCGTCGTCATCAGCCCCCACCCCACGAACGGGAGAATGCAGAGCGAGTGCGCCAACTCGCGGCTGAACGAGAAGGCGATAAGCCCGAGGCACGCCACGCCGCAGCCGGAGAGCAGCAGCTTCCCGCGCGACCGATCGGGGGAGATCGAGGAGAGCGTGATCGCCCCCGTGAGCGCTCCCACGCCGACGGCGGACATGAGGTAGCCGAGCGACCGCGCCCCGCCGTGGAGGTAGTCGTTCACGAACAGCGGCAAGAGCACCGTATAGGACATCGCGAAGCCGCTCATGACGCCCGTGAGCGCGAGCAAAGCGCGCACCAGCCCGTTGTGGCGCAAGTACCGGAAGCCCCGCTTCAGACCCCGCACGCCGCCCTGCGCCCGACTCGCCTTCGCGGGCTGGACACGCATGAGAAACAGGCCCGCCAACACGGCGAGGTAGCTGAAGCCGTTGAGGTAGAAGACGCCGGCGAGCCCCACGGCCGCGATGAGCACCCCCGCAACGGCCGGCCCGGCGATCCGAGCGCCGTTGAAGACCGCCGAGTTTAGAGCGATGGCGTTCATGAGGTCCTCGCGCCCGACCATCTCGATCACGAACGACTGCCGCGTCGGGGCGTCGAACGCGTTCACGGTCCCGAGCAGAAACCCGATCGCGGCCACCAACACGATGTTGATCGCGTCGAGGTGGGTGAGAAGACCCAACGCCAAAGCGAGCAGCATGGCCGACGCCTGGGTGCAGAGGATCACGTTCCGCTTGCTCACGCGGTCCGCGAGGAGACCGGCGTACAGCGAGAAGAGAAGCACCGGCGCGGTCGAGATCGCCGAGACGATCCCCATCAGAAGCGCCCGTGTCTCGGGAGGCGTGATCTGCAGCACGAGCCACCCGTGGGCGACGTTCTGCATCCATGTGCCCGTCACCGAGATGAGCTGCCCCGCGAAGAACAGCCGGTAGTTCCGGTGCCGGAACGCGGCGAGCTGGCGCGGAAGCCGCCGGACGCCGGATGCGGACGGCGTCACGCCCGGGGCCCGGCCGTCCTCATCCTCGAGGCGCGCCGGCTCCGAGTCGAGCATCGCTGTTTCCTTCCTGGTCAGCCCCCATGGCGTATGGAGGGGCCGCATGGGGTGTCGCGAGGAACGAGCGACGGGGCCCCATCCGGCCCTCCGCGCCCTACTTGCCGCGCATGTGGAGCCGGAGGCACGCCGCTCCATGCAATGGGCCGGCCGCAGTCGCAGCGGTCCGATCCGATCCTACACCAACTCCGACAGCCGCAACCGGCCGAGCGACGCGCCTGATCTCACTCCGCCTCGAGCAAGAGGAGCGACCCCTGCCCGGCGGCGAGCCAACCTTGCTCCCCCGCCAGATGCGTAAGGCCGCCGTTGTAGGGACTCACAAGCATCACCCTGCCGGGCTCCTTGAACCGGACCGAGAACGCGCACGAGGTGTGCAGGTCCTTGTTCACGACGAGCGCCGCCGGCTGGCCCTCCGGACCCTCGAACTCGCCGACGAGCAGGTCCCCACCCTCGACCGACGCGAGGTGCGCGCTTGTCTCCGCGCCGGAGCAGCCGTCCGGGACCTCGCCCGTGTGGAAGACGTTCACGCTCTTCAGAGTGAGGTACGTCGGGAGGAGCTGGTGAAGCTGGAGGTTCACGTTCCGCAGCATGTCCCACGTGGGCGTCCGATGGCCGAACTGGTCCACGGGCGCGAGCCGGTAGTTCCCGACCTCGGGCGCGAAGTAGGTGAAGCAGGAGACGCCCCGCGCACCGTAAGCGAGCGTCGTGTACATCTGGAACCGGAAGCCCGCGGGCGTGGGCTCGGCGTACCGGAAGTGCGCGTTCGAAAGCACGATGTTCCAGAAAGGGATGCCCGCCTCGAGCGAGACCTTCCGCGCCGCCTCCAGGTTCTGGAAGTACCCGCGGCGCAGCGTCCCGTCATCCATCAGCGCGTAGTGGTCGTAGCTGAGGAACTCGGGACGCACCGTCTCGACGAACGCACGGAGATACTCCTCGTACGTGTTCACGCCCATCTGGCCGGGCGAGGCGTAGTTCGGGAAGAGGTTGATGTAGGCGCGCGCGTCGGGGTCGGCGCGCTTGAAGGCCGCGGCCCAGCGCCCGAGCCCCGGGTAGACGACGGAACTCGGCTCATCGCGAAGGTAGTAGCCGAAGACGGCGGGGTGCTCCCCCACACGGTCCACGAGCCCCCGCACGCGCGTCTCGATCTCCGCGTCCTCGAGCGCCGCCTCCGCGTCGCCCACGTGCGTCGGTCCGTCGGAGACGATGGCCTGGAGCCCCGCCTGCTGAACGAGGTCGAGCGTCTCCGGCGCGACGAACCCGGCGAGGTTGAAGCCGCACTCGCGGATGCCCTCGAGCTGCTCGAGGTCGGCCGGCGTCCAGCTCCACGGCAGTATCACGAAGTCCTTGGGATCGGGCATCTCTGTCTCCTCCTGCGCCAGTCCCGCGTTGCAGACCAGCAGACACACGCTCAGTGCTGAGAGGCATACGCGCATCGGGCTCACTTCCCGTCTCTCGCTCGTCCGGAGACGATGCGGCTGGTGGTGAAGGGGTTCCGGGAGCCGTGCGGAGGACCTCCGTTCCGGACCGGAG
>CAZCER010000627.1:0-3289 GCA_964497385.1 uncultured Armatimonadia bacterium
GGTCCTGGCTCGCGGCCGCGCTCCGGCGCGGCAGGGGGCTCGTCGGGTGGGCGCACGTCGGAGTCGGGGTCGGGCTTCGTCGGCTCCACTCTGCGGCACGCGTAGGTCGCGAGATCGCACTCCCACGCGTCCCAGTCCACCACGAAGCGCACCGACGCCAAGTCCGCGGAGAACTCGATCTCGCCGAAGGGCAACTGGTCGGCCCGAACGGTCTCGCCCGAAGCTTCGGAGAGCGCGGACGCGAGGCGCGCGTGGTCGAAGGCCGGTTGCCGCGCGCCCGCATCGGCGTCAACGAGGACGAACTCCCGCGTCCCACGCGCGTCGTTTCGGTACCAGAAGCGATGGGTATCGTCGATCCAGTGCGGCTCGACGCGCGAGCGGCCGACGAGCCGCGCGAACTCGCCGGAGGCGCAGCGCTCCGCCCGCTGGTAAGCCTCGAGCAGGGGATTCGGATCTTGTTCAGGCGGCTGCGCGAGGCAGGCGAACGCAAGCGCGAGGGCGAACAGCGCGATGGCGAGCGGTCTGAGCATCGTGGTGGAGCCTCCGAGGGACACGCGTGGTTGGGGCCGGACGCGTCAGGGCGCGAGGCCGGCCGGTGACGTATTCCCCCGCGGGGCGCGCGCGCCTTCCCGGTTGCGGGCGGATGAAGGTTTCGCGAGGATGCGATGGGTTAGGTGCGCCGCTCGGGCGAGTGTGTTATGATGCGGCTCGGTGTTTCTGTGACGACGGCCTTGCGTTCCTTGCAAGGCTCAATGCTATCAGGTGGTGTTCCCAATGCGCTCCACGGAAAGCGGCGGCTCCGGCTCTTCGTCTTCCTCGCTCGGTCCGATCCTCGGCCGCCCCGCTCAGACGGATCCCCGCGCGGCCGCCGCGCGTTCGGCGGACTCGCGGCGCAAGAACTACTCCAGGCCCCAACTCACGCACTACGGCCACATCGAGAAGATCACGATGTCGTCGGGTGGGGGCGGCGAGGGTGACTTCGGCATGAACAGCAAGTATGGGTTCGGGCAGGGTCGCGGGCATGGAGTGACCCAGCTGTAGCCGGTGTGCATCCGGAGGGAGTCTGTACGATGATGCGTTTGTGCGCGCTTGCGGCGCTGGTGGCTTTGAGCCTGGTGGTGTTCGGCATAGGGTGCACCGGGACGTCGGGACCGGGCGATGCGGGCGCCGAGATGCGCAGCGTGTCCTTCAATCTGACACTCGGCGGCGAACAGGCCGAGGTCAGCTCCCGCAACTGGAACTACGACTACGGCCGCCAGGTCCAGCGCCAGGAGAACTACGCTCCGCAGGATGACCCGGACCACGTTTGGGCCAAGGTCCGCGACGACATAGCGCAGACCGAGAATGTCGATCTCGACGGCGACGGAATCATGGATGGCGCCGTGGTGCTCGGAAACGATCACTTCGCCCGCCGCAAGCTCGACGGCGACGACGGCAACTCCGCGACCCACGACTACGAGGTGTACTACTTCGTCTTCTTCCGCAATGAACTCCCAGAGACCATGTGGCTCCCTACCGTGGACATCACGTGGGTGGAAGGCGGCACGTACACGGACGACGACCCCGCGGACAGCTACCAGTGGCAGTGGGAGGCCGTGACCCCGACCATCCGGTACTACGACCACGCGAACGAGGCGTCATCGGTGATCTCCCAGGCTTGGGACTACAGCCGCTCCGTCCCGGCGGGAACGGGACTCCATGGCCCGCAGGGCGTGATACCGTCCGGCGCGACGACACGGGACTACAGCGGGGTCAAGGCACTGAACTTCCTGGATGCCACGTGGAGCGACAAAGTGGGGACCAGCTACGTTCCGCTCGAGCGCGAGTGGCGGTTCCGTCTTGAGGACAGTCTTCTCACGGAATCGCAGGCGCAGATGGCCTGGACGGGCGGTTTCGCCTGCGATGCGACACTTTCCTGGTACACATCGGACCCCGGAACACCATAGGGCTCACCGGACTCCACCTCGTGTGCGGCGTGCATAGCGCAGGGAAGCAGCTCCATGACCTCCCGCTGGGATGAACTGACGTGGCAGGAACTGGGCGAGGCCGCCGAACAGGGCGCCCTCGCCCTTCTTCCGTGCGGCTCGGTGGAGCAGCACGGGCCCGCGCTCACCCTCGGAACCGACATGCGGCTCGCCACCCGCGTCGCGGACGGCGCGGCCCGCATCGCTCTCGATGAGCACGGCGTCCGCACCGTGGTGCTGCCGGTGCTTCCGTACGGCCTCTCCGAGCACCACATGAACTTCCCTGGCACGATCACGCTCTCGTCGGAGACCTACATCCGGCTCGCCTCGGAGATCCTCCGCTGCGTCGTCGGCCATGGCTTCCGGCGGATCGGCGTGATCTCCGGGCACGGCGGCAACAACAACGCCCTCGCCGTCGCCGTCAGCCAGGTCGCGCGCGAGTATGTGAACACCCGGCCCGTGCGGATCGCGCTCCTCCGCAGCATCTTCTCGGACGCCGAGGTCCGCGCGGTTCTCGAACGCGGCGGCCTCGCCGATCCCCCCGAGCCCACGCCGAAGGGCCACGCGGACTGCCTGGAGACCTCCCTTCTGATGGCCGACGAGCCCTGCCGGGTGCGCCGCGACCGAGTCGTGAAGCCGGCGATGAAGATGGCGGACGACCCGTTCTTCGGCTGGTCCACGCACGAGATCACGGAGTCGGGCTGCATGGGCGACCCGACGCGCGCCACCGAGGAAGTCGGCGAGGCGCTGTGGGAAGCGGCCTCCGGCGTCGTCGCGCGATTCCTGAAGCGCCTGGCGGACGCGGAACTCCCCGGAACCTAGCCGCACGGTTGCCCGTCCTCCCTTTAGGAGCCTAGAATAGGGCTGACCGCCAAGGAGGCGCGCCTATGCCGAAGCGGAGCATCCGCCTACTGACCCTTCTTGTTGGCCTCTTGGCCTGCCTCGCCGCGGCTCCCGCCCGCGCCGAGGACGAGGTGAGGTATGACCGCGACCCCACGGTGATTCAGGAGCGGGTGGCGGAGTGCGGCCGAAAGTGGCCGATTGAGCACGAGCGCGAGGTCGGCGGACCGGTCGCCGAGGAGTACGACCGCGAGACCGGGACCGTCGACTGGCCGGACCAAGTCGCGCGCGTCGAGGAGATCGTGCGACGCCTCGAGGCCGCGAGCGACCGGCCCGACGTCGAGTACAACGTCAAGATCCTTGACGATCCCCTCCCGAACGCCATGGCGATCCCGGGCGGCTACATCCGCGTCACGACCGGGCTCCTCCAGATGGTCCAGTCCGACCACGAATTGGCCGGGGTGCTCGCGCACGAGCGCTCCCGT
>CAZCER010000628.1:0-1866 GCA_964497385.1 uncultured Armatimonadia bacterium
CGAGGACGCCCGCGCGCTCGGATGGTGGGAGTCCAGAGACGGACAACTCGGCGAGCCGGCCTTCGTCCTCTCGGACACGGGCGCTTTCGTGGGGCATGTGCTCACAAGCCGCGCCCCGGCCGATAAGTCCGCGTTTCTCCGAGCCGTCGTCGGCCACTTCGCGCCGGAGATCTGGCCTGAGAGCTACGCCGCGGAGCGCCACGCCGCCGTGGCGGTGGGGCCCTATCCCGACGAAGCCCGACTCGCGGCGGCGGTCCGCGCGTCCGAGGTCGGCCCGGCGCGCCGGGCGCTCGAGCGCGGTTTGTCGACGCTCGAACGGGCCGACGCCGCAAGGCGGACCGAGCGCTGGGTGCGCGCCTCGCAGACCTTGGCGGAGGCGCGCGAGCAGTTGATGGAGGCGTTTGCGTTGTCGATTCCGCCGCGCGAGAACGAGTTCCGAGCCGTGTGGTGTCACTCCGCCTTTGGCGTCAGCGACTGGGGCTGGGAGCGCTCGATCCAGGCGCTCGCGGACAACGGCTTCAACGCCGTCGTGCCCAACATGCTCTGGGCCGGGCGCGCCTACTACCCGAGCGAACACCTACCCGTCTACGACGAGATCGGGGAGAAGGGCGACCAGATCGCGCAGTGCGTCGAGGCCGCCCACGCCCGAGGGGTGGAGGTTCACGTCTGGAAAGTGAACCACATGCTCGGGCACGCCCCGCCCGAGTTCATCGAGCGGCTCCGCGCCGAGGGTCGCCTCCAGATCAACCCCGAGGGCAACGAGGTCGACAGCCCGGGCCTCTGGCTCTGCCCTTCGCAGCAGGTGAACTTCGAACTCGAGCGCGACTCCATGCTCGAAGTCGTGCGGAACTACGATGTGGACGGCGTCCACTTCGACTACATCCGGTACCCGTCCACCAACGGGTGCTACTGCGACCGCTGTCGAGCCGCCTTCGAGGAGCGTCTCGGGCGCAAGGTCGAGAACTGGCCCGCCGACGTTCGGGACAAGAACTCGGACGTCTACCAGCCGTGGCTCGACTTCCGTCGCTCGAACATCGACCGTCTCGTCCAGGCGGTCTCCGAAGGCGCGCGGGAGATCCGCCCCGAAGTGAAGATCTCGGCCGCGGTCTTCGGCCACTGGCCCTCGGCGCGCGACTCAATCGGCCAAGATTGGGTGAAGTGGATCGACAACGGTTGGCTCGACTTCGTCTGCCCGATGGACTACATCACGGATCATCGGGACTTCGAGGCCCTCGTGGCCCAGCAGGAGACGTGGGTGGACGGCCGGATCCCGATGTACCCGGGGATCGGCGCCCACAGCCTGAAGCCGGACGGTGTGGCGACGCAGGTGGAACTCGCCCGCGAACACGCGCCCGGGTTCATCCTGTTCAACTACAACCAGGAACTCGCCGAGGAGCATCTTCCGCTCCTCAGGCTCGGCGCGACCTCGAGGTAGCGCACCCGCCAAGGAGGCAGAGAGTGACCGAGGAGATCCGCGAACTCAAAGAAGCGATGCGCACGATCCCCGACTTCCCCGCGGAGGGCATTCTGTTCAAGGACATCACGCCGATCCTTGCGTCCCCCGCGCTCCTCAAGCGCGCCTGCGACGCGCTGACCGACTTCGCCCGTGAGCGCGGCGCGGAGGTCATCGTCGGGATCGACGCACGCGGCTTCCTGTTCGGGACGCCTGTCGCCCTGGCGCTTGGGCTCCCGTTCGTCCCCGTGCGGAAGAAGGGCAAGCTCCCCTGGAAGACGGTCGAGGCCTCGTACGAACTGGAGTACGGAACGGCTACGATCGAGATGCATCAGGACGCCCTCGGGCCCGGCCGGAAGGCCGTGGTGATCGACGATCTGGCCACCACCGGCGGCAGCAAGTTCGAAGCCATC
>CAZCER010000628.1:1876-3282 GCA_964497385.1 uncultured Armatimonadia bacterium
GATCTGCTCGCGACCGGCGGCACGGCGAAGGCGACCTGCGAACTCATCGAGCGCCTCGGAGGGACCGTCGCGGGATGCGGCTTCATCACGGAACTCACGTTCCTCGAGGGCCGCGCGAAGCTCGAGGGCTACGAGGTCGCGAGCTTCATCCGCTACGCGGCGGGCGAGTAGGGGCGGGGCTTGCCCCGCCCAACGCCGCAATGTGGTGCGCGCGCGGGGCCGCGACGTTACACCGACGTGCTCACCATCCCTCCGGCGGGCAGACGCCCTACCAGATGATCCGCTCCAGCGCCTTCTCGACGTCGCGGAGCAGCACACTGTCCTCGTACACGAGGTAGTCGAGAAGGCGGAGACGCTCACGGTCGTTGATCCGCGGACACTCCAGGGCCTCGGGGATGCTTGAGTTCACCAGCTCCGCCTGTGCGTAGTAGGGGCGGCCGTACACGGCTACCGGGAGTCGGTACATCCACGCCTCGATCCCGACCCCGCTGGAGAGCACCGCAACTACGCGGCACCTGGCGAACACGTCGTGGATGGTCGTCTTCTCGTAGATGACGCGTTCCGCCGGGAACTCCGTCCACCACCGCGTCGTGTCCCGCGGATGGCCCTTCACGTAGGCCCCGAGAGCGTTCACGTCGGCGGTGATGCGCTCCACGGCCCCGTTCGGGACCCACCACTTGTAGAGCGCCGCATCGCCGCGCACCTGCTGCATCCAGACCACGGGCGGTTCGTCGAACTCGAGCGCGCGGTCCTCGACGTAGCTCTCGTACTTGGTTCTGCGATTGGAGAGCCACCACTCGCGGTAGGCTTCGATCCGGTCGTAGTCCGCATCGTGGTCGCGCCAGGCGACGTACTCCTCGGACGGGATCGTGTAGATGGCCTTCCGTCGCTGGAGCGTCATCCCAACACCCTCCGGCCGGGGGAAGATCGCCGGTTCGACATAGGACACCTTCAGGCCCGCCCAGCCGGCCGCGACGTGCGCGACGCGCTGCGCCGCTCGCGAAGCGCCGGCCAGCAGCACGTGCGAGAGGCCGCGACGCTCCATGGCGATCTCGAAAGCCGAGGCGTAGTAGCTGAAGTTGTTGCGGGCGAACTCCACCCACTGGGCGATCGTGAGATCCGGAGTGAAGCGAATCCCGGTCTCGATGAGCCAGCGCTGGTACTGGATGATGTCCTCGATGACCTCATCCGTCGCCTCGGGCCCGGCGGGCAGCTCCGCGATCGGCTCGACGCACCACACCTCGATCGGCATGGGGCTGACGGGCCGCCAACGCTCAGCCATCCCACGGAACCACTTCTCGTAGGACTCCTCAGTGGAGACGAGAGCGATCACTCGGCCGCTTCCTCCTCATCGAGCCCGTGCTTGATCTTCTCCCACGACGCATCGTGGTCGAAGCCGAGGGGCT
>CAZCER010000629.1:0-3267 GCA_964497385.1 uncultured Armatimonadia bacterium
CGCTCGACCTCCTCGCGGAAGCGGGCGTTGTCCGGGTTCGTGGTGTCGAGCAGCCGCGCCGCGGGCACGGCGGACCCGAAGCGGAAGTGGTGGCGGGTCTGCTCGATGCGAACGGTCGCGCCCTCGACGGGCTCACCGGCGGCGTTCTCGACGTGGACGGTGAGGTCACCCTTGCGGATGGCCTCGATGCGCTCCAGGGCCGGTCCGCGCCAGTCGTCGGTGTGAGGGCGGCCCTGCCAGAAGTCGATGGTCTGGTCGAAGGAACCGAGGTTGGCTTTGCCATGGGACTCGACGCGCATGTCGGCGATCTCGACCACCCCCGGACCGTACCCCAGGAAGAGCTTCGCTTGGGCATCGCCTGGCCGGAACCCGACGGGGCTCACGCCGGCGAAGCGATACTCGGTCCACTCGCCGGTCAGCAAGACGGCCTGGTTGATGAGCTTGTCGTTGGGCGGGGCGGAGCGTTCGAGTATGAACGCGACGCGGCAGTTGTCCGGGCTGCGGAGCCAGGCGCGGAAGTAGATGACGTCACCGGGGCGCACGGCCGCCGACGTCCGCTGCCCGAACCCGACCGACCACGGCGCGCCGCCCTCGGGCGGGGCGCTTGTGAGGCGCAGGGCGTGCTGGAGATCGGGCCGGCCTGTCTCGATGGGCTCAGCGGTCAGGCTCTCGCCGTTGACGCCTACCCACGAGCCCGAGAGCGGCGGAGCGAAGTCCCCGTTCTCGATCAGGCTGACGGGGTTCTCCGGGGTGGCGGCGGTGAAACGCGCGCTGTCCAGGTCGAGGTCTTCTAGCTTCAGGCCCGCCATCTCAACCGTCCCGTCGTCGAACCCGAGATGGATGCCGAAGCGGTACTCGCCGGGCGCGTACGCGTCGAGGCACTCGCCGGCGATGGTGTACTCGGTCCAGTCGGGCGTAAGCGTCAGTGTCTCGGAGAGCGACTTGGGCCATGGGTCTCTGGCGAGTTCCAGGTAGGGCATGACGCGACACCCCTCGGGGCTGCGCAGCCAGAGAGTGAGCACGAGGCGGTCGCCCTTGTTGAGGAACGCATCCGGGGCCTGGTCGATCCCCATGTCCCATGGCTGGCCCGCCGGACCGCCGGAGCGGGTGGTGACGCGCAGGGCGCGCGTGAACCCGCCCACGTTCGCGTCGATCACCTCGGCCTCGAGCGGGGCGCCTCCGTGGGAGTTCCAGCCGGTAAACCCGTCGGCGTAATCGCCGTTTGTGAGGAGCGAGACGGGCTCTGCCCGGGAGGGACAGGCGAGAAACGCGAGCGAGAGGATCGCGAGGGCTGCGATGCGCAGAAACATGGGCGGCCTCCGGTTCGACGGGACGTAGGGCGCAGTTCCCCGCCGGTGCGGAGCATCCTTCGCCGGTACCTACCGGCGGCCGGTCAGGTCCGCGTACATGGCTTACTCCGACCGTGGCGGCTGTGCACCATGCCTACCAGTCAGCCAAGGACCCATCCTCGTGCGCGAGGCGCGGATTCGACCAGGCGCCGTCGTAGAGCTTCTCACGGACGGCGTCCTCGTCGACGTCGATCCCGAGGCCGGGCGCGGTCGGGACGGGGATGTAGCCGGCGTCCGGAACGAACGGCTGCCGGAGGTAGCCCTCGCCGAGACAGACCTGCTCCTGGCACAGGAAGTTCGGGGTGCATGCGTCGACCTGCAGGCACGCCGCCAGGGCGATCGGGCCGAGGGGGCAGTGGGGCGCGATGGCGGCGTAGTAAGTCTCGGCCATCGCGGCGATCTTCCGCACCTCAGAGATCCCGCCGGCGTGCGAGAGGTCGGGCTGGAGGATCGCCGCCGCACCCTTCTCGAGCACCTCACGGAACCCGAAGCGCGTGAAGAGGCGCTCGCCCGTCGCGATGGGGATCGTGGTCGAGCGCGCGACGTGGACAAGGGCGTCCACGTTCTCGGGAAGGCACGGCTCCTCGATGAAGAGCGGGTAGTAGGGCTCGAGCGCCTTGGCAAGACGGATGGACATCGCGGGGCTCACGCGGCCGTGGAAGTCGAGGCCGATGTCGACGCTCTTCCCGACACCCTCGCGCAGAGCGGCCATGCGCTCCACGGCGCCGTCGACGAACTCGGCGCTCTCGACGAAACGGACCGCCTCGAAGAGGCCCGCTTTGACGGCGGTAAAGCCCGCGTCGCGCGCGGCCTGGCCGGAGTCTCGGCAGGCCTCCGGGGTCGCGCCGCCCACGCCGCGGTAGATGCGGATCTTGTCTCGGACCGCCCCACCGAGAAGCTGGTGGACGGGCACGCCGAGGGATTTGCCGAGGATGTCCCACATGGCCTGCTCGACGCCGCTCAGGGCGCTGGTGAGGACAGGCCCGCCCCGGTAGAAGGCGCCGCGGTAGATGGCTTGCCAGTGGCGCTCGATCTGGCGCGGGTCCTGGCCGATGAGGTAGCGACCGATCTCCTCGACCGCCGCGGCCGTCGTCTGCGACCAGCCCTCGACGATCGGCTCGCCCCAGCCGACCAGGCCCTCGTCGGTGTGCATCTTCAGGAACACCCAGCGAGGCTTAACTACGAGCGTCTCCAACTTGGTGATCTTCATGTCAGCGATCCCTCAGTATCGACAGGAGCCCGCCATCGACGGCGAGCGTGGCTCCGTTCACGAGCGAGGCCTCGTCGGACGCGAGGACGCGGATCGCGGCCGCGACCTCGTCGGGGGAGCCGAGGCGCTTGAGGACCTGGATCTCGCACTCGCGCGGCCGCCAGGTGGAGCGGTCGACCTCGGTGTTGCGTGGGCTGTGACGGGAGATGTCGATCGTGCCGGGCAGGAGGCAGTTGAAGCGGACGCCGCGCGCGCCGAACTCGCAGGCGAGAGCGCGGGTCATGCCGCAAAGGCCGGCCTTGGAGGCGGCGTAGGCGGCGTGCTCCGCGTGGGTCTGGTCCGCATGCACGGACGAGACGTTGATGACGCTTCCGCGGCCGCGCGCGAGCATGTCGGCGATCACGGCGCGGCTCATGAGGTAGGCGCTCTTGAGGTTGGTGTCGAGGACCATGTCCCAGAAGGCCTCGTCCATCTCCTCGAGCGGCCGGGTGCGCGTGATGCCGGCGTTGTTCACGAGCACATCCACCCCGCCGAAAGCCTCGCGGGTGCTCTTGGCTACGCGTTCGCAGTCCTCGGCGAGGGCCACGTCGGCCTGGACGAAGAGCGCGCGACCGTCGGCGGCGACGATCTCGCCGACGGTCGCCTCGCCGCCCTCGACGTTGTGGTTCGCGACGACGCAGACGGCGGCGCCCTCGGAGGCGAAGCGGA
>CAZCER010000630.1:0-3247 GCA_964497385.1 uncultured Armatimonadia bacterium
AACGACGCCGACGCCGCCTGGGCGTCGCTCTTCAGTTCGGACGAGATCGTCGGCGTCAAACCGAACGGCCTGGGCGGCTTCGAGTGTTCCACGGCGCCGGAGATCCTGAAGCACTGTGTGGCCCGCCTTCAGGGGCTCGGCGTGAAGCCCGGGAACATCGTCGTATGGGAAGAGACCGCCGGACAGCTCGACGCGTGCGGCGTTCCCCCAGGCGAGCCGCCGATGGGGATGCGCGCCCTGGTGACCCACGATCACATGGGAGCGCAGGTGACCAACGGGAGCTTCACCGACAACCTCTTCGCTCCGCTGCTCGACGAGATCGACGCCGTCCTCAACCTTCCGATCCTGAAGGCCCACCCGATCTGCGGCGTCACTCTCGCGATGAAGAACCACTACGGTTCGATCGGCCATCCGTCGGCCCAGCATCACGAGCAGTGCCACCCCGGCATCGTGGATCTCGCCGACATGCCCGCCATACGCGACAAGACGCGCCTTGTGGTCTGCGACGGCACGCGGGCTCGGATCGAAGGGCAGGCGTTCGGCCTGCCGCAGTATCTCCCGAACATCGTGATGGCGGCGACCGACGTGGTCGCGCACGACTCCGTGGGAGCCCGGATCATCGAGGAGGAGCGGGAACGTCAGGGCATGCGCCCGCTGCGCGACGAAGGTCTCGAACCGCGCTACATCCGCATGGCCGAGGAACGCGGCCTCGGCGCGGCTGACTGGGAGGCCATAGACGCCCGAGTGATCGACCTGGACTAACGCGAGAGGATGCTCCGATGACAAGACCTCTGCTGACTTGCCTTCTCGGACTGACCGCGACCGCGTCGCTCTTCGCACAGGCGCCGGGCGACGAGGCGATCCCCGCCGGAGCGGTTGTGCTCTACACATTCGACGAAGGCGAAGGGGCGGTCGTCACCGACCGGGTCGGCGCGGAGTCGGGCGACGACTCCCTCGATCTCTCGCTCGGGGACGCCGTCGGGCGCGAGGGCGCCGAACCGAAACAGGGCCTTCTCGGACCCATCTATCCCCCCGGCGGGCCGGGCGGGGCTGAGTGGGTGGAGCGGGGGCTGCGCCTCCGCGGTCCGCGCGTCGCCGCCGTCACGCCCGAGGCCGCGACCCGACTCACCGAAGCTCTCCGCGCGGCCGGCGAGTGGACCGTCGAGGTGGTGCTCGAAACGGCCGACCTGGCGCAAGAAGGCCCCGCGAGGATCGTCTCTCTCTCCGTCGACCCATACCACAGGAACTTCACGCTGGGTCAGGAGCGCGATCACTACATCGTGCGTGTGCGCACCACGGAGACCGAGGAGAACGGGATGCCCGACATCGCGACTCCCGAGGGCGCCGTGCGCACCGAGAGACAGCATGTCGCGGCGACGTTCGGACAGGGCCTGGTCTCGATCTACGTGGACGGTGAGTTGGCCGCCGCTGAGCCGCGTGGGGGCGACCTCACCGCCTGGGATCCGGGCTACGCGCTCGTCCTGGCCAATGAGGCTGACCTCGATCGGCAGTGGAACGGGACCTTCGAGTACGTCGCCGTCTATGATCGCGCGCTTCCCGCGGAGCAAGTGCGCGAGCGCTTCGAGAGCTTCTTCCCGCCGCGGGGCGATGCGGCCGAACCGTAGGCCCGCGCGTCAGATCCGGGCCGCCGCAACCATGTCCGCCAACCGCGAGCCCGTGGCGAAGGCGTCCGCGAGGAATGCCTCCTCATCGTCGGTTCCGGCGTTGCGCATCGAGATCTCCATGCTGACGCACTTGTCGTACGCCGAGGATGCGAGCACCCCGGCGAGCCGCTCCCAGTCGATGGTCCCGGTGAAGAGCGGCTTGTGCTGGTCGCCCTGACCGTCGTTGTCGTGCAGATGGACCGCGATCAGCCTCTCCTTGACCGCGTTCAGTCGATCCAGGCCTTCGGGGAACAGATTGCCGTGCCCCGAGTCGTAGCAGAGCCCCACATAGGCCCCGTCGTAGCTTCCGAAGACGTGCTCGATCGCGTCGAAGCTCGCGTGCGAGCCGCCGTTCTCGAGGGCGATGCGCACTCCGCTCGCTTCGGCGAGAGGTCGGAGCGCGTCCAGCGACCGGAAAACGCGCTCCCAGTAGGACTCGTCCGGAGCCCCGTCGCAGCCCGGCAGGTGCATCACAACCGCGTCGCCGCCAAGCCGCGCGGTCATCTCGAGGCGGTTCGCGATGAGTTCCACGCCGGACGCGCGCTCGTATTCGAGCGCCGATCCCCACCCTTTCTCGACGCCGTGCGAGCCGTGCAGATCCAGAAGCTTGAGGCCGTACTCGCGGAGCCACTCCTCGATCCGGGCGATCTCCGGCTCGGAGTAAAGGAAGTCGGTGCACCACTGATGGCACCAGTGGACATGCGAGAAGCCGGCCCGCGCGATCCGCTCCAGATAGGGTCCCGGGCAGCCATGGTCTGTGCGGTAGTCGGTCGTCACCGACAGCATCGCGTTCCTCCAGTCTCGGTCGCGGAGCGCCCAACCGAACCGCGCGCCGCCCGCGAACGCGGATTCCCCAACTCCCCGAGTCCGACCTGCCGCGACGGACGCGCCGCTTGCGTGTCTGATCCGTCGGTCCCGGGAGGGCGTGCCGAGAGGGAGTTGCCGAAGTGCTCCATCGCCAAGCGGTTGCATTGCTCGTCATCGCGTTCTGCGTTGCGCCCTCGCTAGCCCAGGAGGACACGCACCAACTCACCTACGCGCCCGAGATCGGCCGAGCCATGGTCTACGAGACCAAGTCGGCGGGCGAAGTCGAAGCGCTCTCGATGGTCGTCGCCTTCGACGCTCTCGCGCGTTTCAGCATCACCGCGTCCGCGCGTGACGACGAAGGTCGGACGACCGAGACAGTGGAGTATACGGACCTTTCCGCCGACCTGATGGGCAGCCCCTACGAGTCGAAGTACGAGGGCGTCGCGCGCGCCGTGCACCGCAAGGCGAACGGCCAGACAGAGCCCGAGTCGGAAGCGCTCCCCGCCCCGGACCTCTTGTCCGCGGACTGGCTTGTGGTCTTGACCCAGCTTCCCTTCCTGCTCCAGTTCTCCGATGAGCCGGTTGGGGTGGGCGATGCGTGGTCGGTCGACAAGCAGCCGATCCCGAGCCCCTTCCGCCTTCCCGGCGCGGATGGGGACCTCGACAGCACTTTCGTCTCCCAAGAGAACTCCCTGCAGGAACTCACGGACTGGGAAGGCCGTCCGGCGGCGGTCGTGAAATCCGCGTTGGTGGTCACGCTCGAGGAGCAGCAAGTG
>CAZCER010000631.1:0-3247 GCA_964497385.1 uncultured Armatimonadia bacterium
ATCCTGGTGGGACTCTAACCCACTCGATCCGTGCGCTGCGAGGCGCACTAGTCGGACCGTCTCGGCGCGAGCAAACCCCGGTGGCGACTCGAAGGCCCGACCTGCCTCGGCGCGACGCGGGGACGCGCCGCCCACCCAACCCCGGGTAGTCGGGCCGTCTCGGCGCGAGCAAACCCCGGCGCCAGGCGCGGAGGCCTGTCCCACGGAGTTGGGCCGATGGTGAAGCGGGCAAGGATGCCCGCGCTCCGGGGACGGTGACAGGCGCGGAGGCCTGTCCCACGGGGGTGGGGCCGAGGTTGGAGCGGGCGAGGATGCCCGCGCTCCGGGGCCTCGCCAGTCGAGGCGGAGCGTGGTAGAATACGCGCTCCAGCACGCCCCACACGGAGAGAGGAGCACCACAATGGCGACCATGTACTATGATGACGACGCCAGTCTCGACGCCCTGAAGGGCAAGACGGTCGGGGTCATCGGTTACGGCATCCAAGGCGAGGGCCAGGCCCTCAACCTACGGGACTCCGGCGTCCAGGTGCTCGTCGCCGAGATCGTGCCGGAGCGCGTGAAGACCGCCGCCGAGGCCGGCCTGACGGTCAAGGACGCCGACACGGTCGCCAAAGAAGCCGACGTCATCGTCATCCTGACCCAGGACCACGCCCAGGCGTTCGTTTACCGCCAGTTCGTCGCCCCGAACCTCACCGCGGGCAAGGCGCTCGTCTTCGCCCACGGCTTCAACATCCACTACGGGCAGATCGTGCCCCCGGCGGACGTCGACGTTTTGATGGTCGCGCCCAAGGGCCCCGGCAAACTCGTCCGCGAGATGTACGAGAGCGGCGGCGGCGTGCCCGCCCTGCTCGCGATCCACCAGGACGCGACCGGCAACGCCAAGGCGATCGGCCTCGCCTACGCCAAGGGCATAGGCGGGACGCGCGGCGGGGTCATCGAGACGACCTTCCGCGAGGAGACCGAGACCGACCTCTTCGGCGAGCAAGCCATCCTCTGCGGCGGCGCCTCCGCGCTCATCCGGGCCGCCTTTGACACGCTTGTCGAGGCCGGCTACCAGCCCGAGATGGCCTACTTCGAGTGCTGCCACGAACTCAAGCTCATCTGCGACCTCATCTTCAAGCACGGCATCTCCGGCATGCGCCGCCGCGTCTCCGACACCGCCGAGTTCGGCGACATGACCCGCGGCCCGCGCATCATCGACGACTACGTCAAGGAGACGTTGCGCGAGATCCTCGAGGAGATCCAGAACGGCGAGTTCGCCCGCGAGTGGATCCTCGAGAACCAAGCCAACCGGCCCGTCTACAGCCGCCTGCGCGCGCGCGATGACGCGCACCTCATCGAAACGGTCGGCGCGGACCTACGCAGCCAGATGCCCTGGCTGCAGGACCTCTAGGCGCCCTCGGAGCACGAACGCCGACAGCAGGGAATGCAGTGAGCCAGGCGGACCGGTCCCCGCCACTGCGTTCGCCTGTCTCGCTTACGATCTCCATACGGGAGGATTGCCATGAGCGACACGGTGGACGCTAAGCAGCTCGTTGTGTTCGACACGACCCTCCGCGACGGCGAGCAGTCGCCCGGCGCCAGCATGACCGCCGAAGAGAAGTACGAAGTCGCGCTGCAGCTCGCGCGCCTGAACGTGGACGTCATTGAGGCCGGCTTCCCGATCAGCTCGGACGGCGACTTCGAGAGCGTCCGCATCATCGCGCGCGACGTGAAAGGCCCCAGCGTCGCCGGCCTCTGCCGCGCGGTCGAGAAGGACATCGACCGCTGCTGGGAGGCCGTGCAAGAGGCCGCCAAGCCCAGGATTCACACGTTCATCGCCACCAGCGACATCCACATGGAGCGGAAGCTCCGCATGGCCCCCGAGCAGGTCGTGGCGGCCGCGGTGAAGGCCGTCAAGCACGCGCGCGGCTATACGGAGGACGTCGAGTTCTCCGCTGAGGACGCGGTCCGAAGCCGCTTCGAGTTCCTCGTCGAGGTGGTCAAGGCCGTGATCGACGCCGGCGCCACGACCGTGAACATCCCTGACACCGTCGGCTACGCCCTTCCGTGGCAGTACGGCCCGATGATCGGGCGACTCATCGAAGCGGTCGCCCCGCCGGAGAACGTGGTCTTCTCCGTCCATTGCCACAACGACCTCGGCATGGCGGTCGCGAACTCTCTCGCCGCGGTGACCCACGGGGCGCGCCAGGTCGAGTGCACGGTGAACGGGATCGGCGAAAGAGCCGGAAACGCCGCGCTCGAGGAAGTCGTCATGGCGATCCGCACCCGCGGGGCCGACTTCCCCGTCACGACGGCGATCAACACGCAGGAGATCGTTCCCGCGAGCCGGCTCGTCCAGGACGTCACGGGGATCCAGGTTCAGGCGAACAAGGCGATCGTCGGCGCGAACGCCTTCGCGCACGAGGCGGGGATCCACGTCCACGGCGTGCTCGCCGACGCGGAGACCTACGAGATCATGGACGCGCGGTCCGTCGGCCTCGGCGAGTCGACGATCGTTCTCGGAAAGCACTCCGGCATGCACGCTTTCCGGTCCAAGGTCTCCGAACTCGGCTTTCGCGTCGAAGACAGCGACCTCCAGCGCGCCTTCCTCCGCTTCAAGATGCTCGCCGACAAGAAGAAGACCGTCTCCGACGAGGACATCCGAAGCCTGATCTCCGACGAGGCGCACCACGTCGAGTCGGACGCCTACCAGCTCGAGTATCTGCACGTCATCGGCGGCGCGGGCATTCGGCCGACCGCGACGGTGCAGCTCGTGCGCGACGAGGAGGTCCTCAGCGAGGCCGCGATCGGCGTTGGCTCGGTGGACGCGATCTACAAGACCATCGCCCGCATCGTGAACGTCCCGCACGAACTCATCGACTACTCGGTCAAGTCCGTGACGGGCGGCACCGACGCCCTCGGCGAAGTGAGCGTCAAGATCGGCGCGCGCCACCGCATCTTCACGGGCCGCGCCGCGAACATGGACATCCTGGAAGCCTCGGCCCGCGCCTACACGCAGGCCCTCAACAAGCTCCTCTATCACCTGGAGCACCGATCGGACGGTGACGCTTGATGCCGCGCCCGATGACGATCACCGAGAAACTCCTCGCCCGCGCCGCGGAAATCAAGCGCCTGGAACGGTTGCGCCGTATGTTTTTGTCCATGCTGGCCCATGATCTGAAAAGCCCGGCCGGCGGCATTGTCGGCGCGGACAATCTCATCCTCGACGGCGTCTGCGGGCCGGTGGGGGACGAGGCCCGGGAGA
>CAZCER010000632.1:0-3245 GCA_964497385.1 uncultured Armatimonadia bacterium
GCTGTGGGGGCGGCCCCCCGAGCCTGACAGCGGGGTTCGGGGGGGCCCCCCGAAACATGAGGCAGACACCTTGGAAGCAACCACCCAACAATCTGACATGATGCCGCAGGAGCAGGTCGTCGATCCGCGCGCCCTGATGCGTGCGCTCAGGCGGCGTGCGCTCCTCGCGATCGCCGTCTTCGCCGTAGTCGTCGGTGTCGTGGTGGGCGCCACGGTGACGCAGACGCCGGTCTACCAGGCCGAGGTCGCGCTCCTCGTGAACAAGGAGCAGCCCAAGGGCGGCGCGCTTTCCGATATCCCGGCGCTCCAGGAGATGGTCGAGTTCGGGCCCCGCGCGGTGGAGACCCAGGCGCGCCTGATGTCGAGCCCGGAGTTGTTCCACCAGGCGGCCGAGAGCCTTGGCCTCGACCCGAAGTCCCTGCCTTCGACGATCACCTGGAACGTCCAGAACCCCAAAGACACCGATATGCTCCTCCTCCAGGTGCAGGATGAGAACCCCGAGCGCGCCGCGCAACTCGCGCAGGCCGCCGCGGAGCGGCACCTCGAGAACATGCAGTCGGGCAGCCAGAACGTCGCTCGGCGCGCGATCGAGTTCATCACCGACCAACTCGAGTACACCCGCACCGAACTCGATGACCTCGAGGAGACGATCCGCGCCTATAAGAAGAGCCACGGCATCACCGACCTGACGACCGAGGCCGCCGCGCGCGCCGCATCGGCTTCGGACCTCGGCAAGAGTGCCGCGTCCGCCCGTGCCGAGGCCGCGGGCGCCGGAAGCCGCGTCGGGCAGCTGCGCGCCGAACTCGCGTCCCAGGAGGAGAAGGTTGTCTCGTCCTCCACGATCTCCCGGAACCCTCTGGTCGCCCAGATCGAATCGGAGATCACGACCCTCGAGATCCAGCTCGCCCAGGAGAGCGCGCTCCGCATGGAGGAGCACCCGAACGTGGTCGCTCTCCAGGAGCGCATCACCGAGGCGAAGGCGCGCCTCACCGACGCGGTCGAGACGGTGCTCTCGTCCGAGAACGAGACCATCAACCCTGTGCATCAGTCGCTTGCGGAATCGCTCGCCATGGCCGAGGCCGACTCGCGCGCCGCAAGCGCCCGCTCCGGCGCGCTGACGTCGGCTGCGGCTGCCGAGGAGGGCCGGCTCGCCGCGATCCCCGACCTCGAGCGCGACCTTGCGACGCTCGAGCGCGACCGCACGGTCACGAGCCAGATGTACGCGACGCTCCTTGAGAAGCAGCAGGAACTCCAGATCCAGGAGGCGATGACTCCGCCGATCGTGGAGATCATCGCCGCCGCGCAGACCCCCAAGTCGCCGATCAAGCCCCGCAAGGCCCTGAACTTCGCGATCGCGCTGGTGCTCGGTCTCATCCTCGCCGCACTCGCGGTGGGCGCGGCCGAGATGGTCGATGACTCGATCCGCACCTCGTGGCAGGCGCAGGACGAGTTGGGTCTTCCTTCGCTCGGCATCGTCCCGAGAGTCCGTGAGGGTCGGCAGCTCCTGACAGGCCCGAGCCCGAGCCCCGCGATGCTCGACGCCTTCGCGACGGTGCGTTCGAACCTCCGTGTCGCGACCGCGGGCGGCATGCCGCGCATGGTCCTGATCACGAGCCCCCAGGAGGGTGACGGCAAGACGCTCACGGCCGTGAACCTCGCCGCGATGCTCGCGGACGGCGGCGACCGAGTGCTCCTGCTCGGTGCGGACATGCGCAACCCGGACCTCCACAAGGCGCTCGGCGTGAACGCGACTCCGGGCCTCTCGGACGTTCTCACTCGCACCTCGGACCTCCGCAGCGCCCTCCAGACGACCCAGAGGCCGAACCTGGTCGCGATGACGGCCGGCTCTCTGGCGCCCAATCCGCTGGCTCTGATAGACTCTACTGAGATGAGAGCCACGCTCGACCAGCTCAAGGGCCAGTTCGACGTGATCCTCATCGACGCACCCGACACGGCGCAGTACGCCGAGGCGCCCTTGCTCGCGGCCGCCTGCGATGCGGTCCTCCCGGTGCTCCGCATCGGCAGGTCCTCGATGCGCGCGGCCCAGGGCATGCTCGCGAAGCTCGACCGTGCCGGCAAGCCGATCCTCGGCTCCATCCCGAACGGCATCAAACGCAAGGCCAAAGACCTGTAATCCCCTCTCCCCGCTCTCGATTGTGGAGCGGCCGAATGGAAGGGACCCGCTCATCCCGAGTAGGCGCGGGGTATGCGCCGTATCGAGGGACGAAGCGGGAAGGGATCCATCCGGCTGATATCGTTGTTCGGAGGGGCCGCATGCCTGTGGTGAGCCCCGTCGAACCAGGGCGTCGCGACGGAGGAGCGACGGGGTCCCCATCCGGCCCGCCTGTTGGGTGGCCCATCCCATCCCTACACCATGGTTCCCGGAATTCGCTACAATGGGTCTGATCGAACTCGACCGACTCGGAGGTGAGTCGCGATGACCCTTGAGCAGACCATAGCGCGGAGGGTGCGGGAACTCCCTCGCGAGAAGCAGCGCGAGGTCCTGGAGTTCGTAGAGCGCTTGGGCGCCACGCGTGAAGCGACAGACCGGCCGCAGCTCCGAGGCCTCTGTGCGCACCTGGGTGTGTCTGTGTCAGAGGACGACATCCGCGCCGCACGTCGTGAGATGTGGGCCCGCTTCCCGAGAGACCTGCCCGATGTCTGAGGTCGTCGCCGACACGCATGCCGTTCTGTGGCTTCTGGCGAACCCGGACCTGCTGTCGGCTCCTGCGGACGAGGCCCTAACGGACGCCGCCAACACGGGCCGGATACACGTCTCCGCCATCTCGCTCGTGGAGGCGATCTATCTTGCCGAGAAAGGGCGCATCCCCGCTGAACTCGTGGAGGCCTTCTTCGCTGCCGTGTACGACCAGGATGTGCCGCTCTTCGTGGTCCCGGTGGACGAGGGTCTTGCGGCCCAACTCCGTGCGGTCCCGCGGGCGGACGTCCCGGACATGCCCGACCGGCTGATCGCGGCGACGGCGCTTCTTCTCGATCTACCTCTGGTGACGCGCGACGCACGGATCACAGCGTCGGCGGTCCCGACGATCTGGTAGTATGAGCGGGTCTCCGTGCCCGCCCATCCCAACCCCAGTGGCGCCGGCGTGCCTGCCGGTGGGGTTGCCCGCCGTTCGGAGGGGCCGCATGGGGTAGGGGCCCCATCCGGCCCACATGGTGCACGCCCGTAGGGGCGGGTCTCCGTGCCCGCCCATCCCAACCCCAGTGGCGCCGGCGTGCCTGCCGGT
>CAZCER010000633.1:0-3236 GCA_964497385.1 uncultured Armatimonadia bacterium
GCTCGAGGTCTGGGACAACGGCCGCAAGATGGCCACCCCCCGCGAAGACCATCGGCAGGGTGATGTTCTCGAGAGCGGTCATGACCGGGATCAGGTTGAAGGTCTGGAAGATGTAGCCGACGGTTCGACAGCGAATCCACGCCAACTCGGCCGCGTCGAGCTGCGCCATGTCGGTCTCGTTGATGAAGACCGTGCCCTCCGAGGGCTTGTCGAGCCCCCCGACCATATTGAAGAGCGTCGACTTGCCGGACCCGGAAGGCCCCATGATGGAGATGTACTCCCCGCGCTTGATGTCCACGTCGACGGAGTCGAGAGCGCGCAGCTCCTGGTCGCCTATCTTGTAGATCTTCGTGAGCTTGCGGGTGCGGACGACGAAGTCCTCAAACTGTGAGTTGGCTTTCGCGGCGCTTGCCATTCAGCGGTGCTCCCTCGGTTTGGTGTCGGTAGCGCGCCGAGCTAGATCTCGCTTCGCAGGGCCGCCGCGGGAGGCAGCTTCGCGGCGCGCGACGCCGGCAGCATGGCGGCGCAGATCGAGATGAAGACGCCGATCCCGATGGCGCTCACGAAGTAAACGCCCATGGCGCCCCAATCCATGCCCACGATGTCGGCGACGCCCTTGGTCTTGATCATCGTGATGAGGACCACGACGAGCCACCCGCCAACGCTGCCGATGATTCCGCCCACGGCGCCCAGGAGGCCGGACTCGATCAAGAACAGCTTCACCACGAACGCGTCGACGGCCCCGAGGCACTTCATGGTGCCGATCTCCTTGTAGCGCTCGGTCACCGCCATGAACATCGAGTTGGTGATGCCGACCGCGCACACGAGGAGCGACATGATGACGAGCCAGGTCATGCGCATCTCCTGGGAAGCGTCCATGTCCGCGCCGCTTCCCTTGGCGATGGCGATGGAGGTCCACACGGAGATGAGGAACGCGATGCCGAGACAGGTGCCGGCGGCCGTGATCAGCGCCCGGCCAAAGCGCACCTGGATGCTCTTCCAGCTTATCTCGAAGGCCACACTGAACGGCAGCTCGACCTTCCCGACTGCCCTTTGCTGATCCGACAACCTGCATGCCCCCGCATCCGTAGGCGGTCTGCCGCGCGCGCCGGACCCTCGCCCATGGGCCCACCCGAGCGTCAGCCTAGCCCCCCGTCTCCGCGCCGTCGGCGCCGGAGTCATTCTCCCGGTTCGCGCGTGGCTCCTGCGTCTTCTCGGCGGTCTCGCCCGCTTCCTTCAGGTCCTCCCGCGCCGAGAGAACGTCTTTGTCGAGGGCGAATCCCACGAGTCCGCGCTTCCCGAGCTGGCGGAGGTAGGTGGTCAGCGACACGAGGGCTTCCCGATAGCTCAGCTTGTAGTCGTCGCAAAGGGACTCGCAGAGGCTCAGGACGGTGCGCTCGCCGTCGCACCGCGTCCACACGTACGAGCCGAGTTCGTCGAGTTGGATCTTGCGATCGCGCTGCGGGGCCCCCGAGGCCGACCTCAGGACGGGCGCCCACGGGACGTGCAGCAGCACCTCACCGTCTCGCTCCGTCCACTCCACATCGGGGTTCCGCACCGGACGGGCGTCCAGCGACTCCTGACGCGTCAGACGCTTGCGCTTGCGAGAGACCAGAAAGTTGTCGACCCACTGCACGGGCTGCGGCTCCTGTTCGAAACGAGGTCGGTCGGAGCGACCGGACTCGCTAGGCCCGGCCGCTCCCTCCAATCCCTACAACGACACGGAGACGAGTTCGAGCGTCTCGGTGATGTGGATCGAGCCGGTGCGCGTCCGGCCGGTGCTCTCGTCCTCGCCCATGATGTCGAGTTCGACGTCCACTTCGCGCTTGACCTCGCCCACGTCCGGCGCGAACCAGATCTTGGCGATTCCCGTGGCGGTCGTCTTGCCCGTCTCGGTCGCGGTCCCGAAGGCCGCCTCGAGGGTGACCAACATGCACGAAGCGAAGTCGCCCGCCTCGGTCTCGACCGTGCCGCCGTTGCTCGCGACGGCCGGCCCCCACACCTCGAAGTCGCCGATGGGGAGCGGGACGAACGCGAACTCGGCGCCCATCTGGACGTTCATCGGCGACCAGAGTCCGGCGCGGTCGCCTCCGAGGGCGATCCCGTCCGGCGAGACGACGAGGGGAATGGTCCTGGGCCGTGAGGACTCTCCCGAAAGCTCAACGACGTCGCTGTCGACGAATACGTCCTCGGTCTCCGTGAGCGTGAAGCCGCCGTCCCGCCGCGCGAGGCCGCGCAGAATCGTGCCGGACTCCGTGGCGCTCTCGGTCGTCGCCTCGGTCCCGACCGTCACGTTGCGAACGATCGCGCGGTCGACGTTGTACTTCCACTCTCCGCCGTCGACCAACGGGAAGTAGGGCGTGCCCTCCCCCGCCGCGGCGGAGACAACGACGTCCTCAAGCGAGAGGTCGGCGTCGCCGGCCTCCGGAGTGAGGGTCCGATCGGCCGGCGCGTAGCCCGGCGCGACGATCGTGACGCGGGTGGCCACCGGGAGCACCTGGGTCAGCACGAACTCGCCCTTGTCATCCGTGGTCACCTCCCGCGACCCCGAGTCCACGCACGCGACGGAAGCCCCGACCACCGGGGCGCCCGACTCGTCCACGACGCGCCCGCGCACGGTCGCGAGGTTGCCCGCGTCGGCCACGGTGACTCCGGACTCGCCCGCGCTCACCGCATCGAGCAGATCCACGCCGCGCGTGTACAGGCCGTCTCGGTTCACGTCCACAATCACGTCATACTCACCCGGGAGGATCGGGGCGGGCCACACCAACGCCCGCGCCACCGCGGTCGGATCGACGGCCGGGACGTCCACTTTCCCCGGCGCGAGCGTCCTGAGTTCGGCTCCGTTCTCCCACGCGCCGCGGTGGGCGCAGACATAGACGACGCCCCCGGTCGAGGAATCCGGCGCCGTGACGAGAGGCGCGCCGCGCACCCAGAGACCCTCGTCGCTAGCCACCGCGGCGCGCGCGCCCGCGGAGTAGACGTCCTCGGCGCAGGCGAGCCGTGCGGTGAGATCGGTCTCCTCGGGCGTCAAGGGTTCTTCATAGACCACGAACCCGACGGTCCTCACGCCGTTGACCGCGTCGCCCGCGGAGTAGGCGCCGTCGTTGTCGACGTCCACGACGACGTCGAAGGCTCCGGTCGCGTCCGGGGCGGGCCAGACCTCCACGAGCGCCTTGCCCGACGCGTCCGTGTGGGCCTCGACGACCCGGCCGTTGGCGGGATCAAGCTGGACG
>CAZCER010000634.1:0-3220 GCA_964497385.1 uncultured Armatimonadia bacterium
GCTCGACAGAGAGACCATCCGAGCGGTCGAGGCCTCCATGCCCGCCGGCTACCCCCCGGACGCCGACGCCGTCCACCACATCGAGGTCGACGGCGTGCGCGAGGCCGTCGCCGAGGAGGCCGCCGTCGTCGAGCGCGTCTGCACCGAGTGCGGGGCGCGCACCGTCGAGTCCAGGAGCTATCCTCTGGAGCGCGACCGACTCTGGCACGGTCGCCGCTCCAGCTACGCGGCTCTCGCCCGTGCCGCGACGGGCCTCATGGTCTGCGACGGGGTCGTTCCGAGAGACGTCATTCCCGAGGCTTTGAGGCGCATCCGTGCGACGGTCTCTCGCCACGGGATCCGCATGGCCGACACCTTCCACGCCGGCGACGGGAACGTCCATCCGAAGCTCATCTTCGAGGCCTCCGCGCCCGGTGAGGTGCGCGGAGCGATGGTCGCCTCCGCCGAGATCATGCGCATCTGCATCGACCTCGGCGGAGCGGTGAGCGGCGAGCACGGCATCGGCGCCGAGAAGATCGACGCCGTGCCCCTGTCGCTGGACGCCCCGACGCTCCGACTCACGCGCGCCGTGAAGCTCCTCTTCGATCCCACCGAGACCACGAACCCCGGGAAGATCCTCCGCGAGCGCGACGCGCCGCCCCTGGGCGCCGCTCCCTCCGCGCGCGGAAGCCTCGAGGACGACCTGGCCGCCGCCGGCTGCGAGCCGCGCGCAGGCGCCCCGGACGACGCCGTCGACGGACTCACGCCCGAATGGGTCGTCGAGCCCGCGAACACGGAAGCCCTCGCCGTCGTCCTGGGAACCTGCGCCGCGCACCACGCGCCCGTCGCCCTCGTCGGCGGCGGCCAGTCGCTGAACTGGGGCCCGCCGCTCAGCGCCCTCTCCGTCCTCGTGTCGACGCGCCGGATGGCGGCCGCGACCGAACTGAGGCCCCAGAACCTCTCGGCGACCTTCGAGGCCGGCGCGACGCTCGAGCAGGTCCGGTCCGCACTCCGCGAGCACGGCCTGATGGTGCGGTTCGATCCGCCGGGCGCCGACCGCGCCACCGTCGGCGGCATCGCCGCCACGGCGGCCTCCGGGCCGTCGCGCCTCGGACTCGGCCCCTTGCGCGACGGCGTTCTCGGGATCCGCGCGGCGCTGACCACCGGGGAGACCGCGCGCCTCGGGGGGCGCGTGATGAAGAACGTCGCCGGTTACGACTTCACGCACCTCCTCGTCGGCTCGCGCGGTGCGCTCGCCGCGATCGGCGAGGTCACGCTCCGGCTCGCGCCGGTCCCCGCGGTTGTGGGAGGCGCGGAGGCGGAGTGCGAGTCGCTCGAGTCGGCCATGGAACTGGCTCTCGAGACGTTCCGCCGCATCCGCGAGCCGCAGGCGATTCGCGTGTCACTTGTGGAGGGTTCCGTGCGTTTCTCTGCATTCTTTGCGGGACCAGGTGCGGCTGTCGAGCGTCTTCTCAGTGAGTGCGCGGCGAGCCATTCAAGCATCTCAACCTGGAGTGCGCCGGGTGGTGACAAGAATCTCGCCGCGCATTCTGGTTTGGGGTCCGGGCTCCCTGTGCGTGAGACGCCCGCCGTGGAGATAGCCCTGCCGCCCGGTCGCGAGGCCGACATCCTGCCCACGCTTCGGTCCCTCACGCCCTCCGCCCTGATGGCCGATGTTGGCGCGGGCTATGTGTCCGCCGCGTTCGACGGCCTCACGGAAGAGGACCTCCGAAGCCTGCACCGGTCCGCGGCCGACCTGGGCGGATGGGTGCTCGACGTCCGCGGCGCCGTCGCGTTCCGCCGCGCGTTCTACGACTGGAAGGGCCGCCTGCCCATCGTCGATGGCCTCAAGACCGTCTTCGACGCAGCCGGCGTTCTGGCGCCGGGGAGGCTCTCATGAGCTGGAGGGCGGGCTTCCAGCCCGCCCGGACGTAGCGCACGTAGGTGAACTCCGCGAGAGGGGCCCCACGCGGGGCCCCGCACCGGAGACTCCGCCGACTACCCGGGCGCACACGCCCGGCGATGAACTGGCCACCCCGCGGGTAGGCCGACCGCCCCTGGTCGGCGAAGTGTCTGCGTGCGGAGCGGCCGCACGCGAGGGGAGGGGACCCACCACATGCCCAAGCGCACCCCAGACTGGCAACTCGCGCTCATCCGCGAGTGGCATGGCTCTGACGATGGGGGGCTCGTGGAATCCATCTACGACACGCTGGGCCCTCTGCCGCTCACCCGCGGCGTGAGGTGGACCGCTGCGGTACGCCGCGCCGGGGCGGTGTTCGGCATGGGCACGCTCGCGGCGCTCGCCATGGGCGCCTGCTGCCTCTTCGGCGAAGCCCGTCCCTTGGTTGCAGCAGCCGCCGTGGCCGGTACGGTGGAGGTTGGGGTGATCGTGGCCGCCATCGTGGAGCTGGCGCGGGCCTTCGCGTCCCACGGCAAGCTTGCGGTGGCCGCCGTGCTCGACAGGCCCGGTCTGGCGCCGTGGGTCACTTTCGGCCGGCGTCCAACACTCGCCGAGATCGAGGCCGCGCTCGCGGACCCGAGGACGCCGGAGCCCGTCCGCCGCCTTGGGGCGTTCGCCCTGGATGACCGGGATGCGGGCAATCCGGCTGCTCTCGCCGCCCAGCTCCGGTCCATCCGGCCCAGCCGCCGCCTGCGCGCGCGCATGCTGCTCGCGGGGCTCGGCGGCGACGCCGTACGCGCCGTCGTTGCTGAGGAGCGTGACCGCACCCTCAGGGGAGCTGACGTGCTGCGCCTTCTGGGTGAGACCTCGGCTCGGAGTGTGGCCCGCTACCGGAAATCCAACCCGCCGCCTGTGTGCAGGCAGTGCCTCGTGGGATTCGAGCGCCGGCACGCGACGGTCGGCCTGAAGCGCCTTGCGTTCTACGCCTGCCGGTCGTGCGGCAGTGGCCTCGCACCGCTCGATGGTGTGCGCCGCATCACGGCCGTCCTCGACGCCTCCGAAGACCGCGCGAACCGACTCGTCCTCCGCAACGGCGAACTCCGTGTGAACTGGCTCGCGCGTGCGCGGAGGAAGGGCTTCGAGGGGCAGGATCTGTTCGACTTCGACAGCGCGGAGATCCTCGACGCCTCGGACCAGGAGGTCCGCCACTTCCTGGTCGATGTGACATCGGACACCGACCAGTTCCGCCGAAAGCGGTACGCCCGGATGACCTGCGGGGTGGCTCGCGGATGCCAGATCTCGCCCAACACGCTGGCGGCGCTCAGGAAGGCGTTCGGGAGG
>CAZCER010000635.1:0-3217 GCA_964497385.1 uncultured Armatimonadia bacterium
CGGGCGACGCGCTGAACGGCGGAGCGGACGTCGAGATCTTCGAGGACTTCGAGGACGTCGAGGCCTATGACGGTTGGGTGTCGGTCGGTCAGTCGTTCGGCCGGAAGCCCGCTACGGGCACGTTCGGCAACCAGCAAGCGGTAACCGGCTACGCGGGCCGCGGCTTCGTGAACAGCTACATCGCGGGCGACGGCCCCGTGGGCACTCTGACCTCGAAAACGTTCACGATCACCAAGAAGTACATCGGCTTCCTCGTCGGAGGCGGCAATCGTCCGGGCGAGGCCTGCATCAACCTCGAGATCGACGGCAAAGTGGTCCGCACGGCCACGGGTCGCGATGTGGAGGAACTCCGCCCCTGCACGTGGGACGTCAGCGAGTTCCTCGGCAAAGAGGCGTGCTTCCGCATCTACGACAACGCGACGGGCGGCTGGGGCCACATCAACGTGGACCACATCATCCTGTCCGACACCGACGCGGGCGATCACCTCCGCCTTGTCGCCCCCTTCGCCTCGATCGTCGCGGCGGCGGGACTCAGCTTCGGCGCGGTCGAGGAGGTCCAGCTGGGGGCCACGGTGGCGAGCGCCGTTGCGACGGACGCCATGCGGATGGTTCCCGAGGAGCCCTGGGCGCTCCAGTCGCATCTCCGGATCACCGGTCTCCGAAGCGCCCATGGCGAGATCCGCGTGCTCGCGACCACCTACGGCGGCGACCCGCTGCTCCTCGACGTTCCGTTCGGTCGATCCCGTCTGGTGCTCTCGCTCGCTCCCGGAATGCCGTGGGCGTGGACGCGCGCGGCGCTCTTGTCGATGGTCGACGTCGATCCGGCGGGCGCCGCGGTCGAGACCACGCAGACCGGTTGGGGCTCCATGGCGCTCTTGACTCCGACCGCGGACGCGAAAGCCGTCGCCGCCTGGACGGAGCCGGAGCGGTTCGGGTCCCGTTTCGAGAAGCTTGGGGAGATCTCCGGACCCGCGGAGGCCGGCCCGACGCCTGTCGGTGAGACGGTGAACGGGGCGATGACGGTCTCGGTCTCGCTGGCTCCCGGCGAAGAGAGAGTCGTTCCCTTCGTCCTCGCTTGGCACTTCCCGAACGCGGAGCGCCACGGCCATCAAGGCAACCACTACTGCGAGGTCTTCCGGGACGCGCTCGACGCCGGACGCTACGTCGCGGAGAACCTCGAGGGCCTGACCGATCGCACGTTCCTGTACCGGCGGACCGTCTATGAGTCCAACCTCCCGGAGGAGTTTCTGGACGCGGCCACGAGCCAGTCGGTTATCATCCGCTCCCCGGTCTGCTGGCGATCGGCGAGCGGCTACTTCGCGGGCTACGAAGGCGCCTATCGCTGCTGCCCGCTGAACTGCACGCACGTCTGGAACTACGCCCAGACGCACGGCCGGCTCTTCCCGGAGATCGGCCGGAACATGCGCGTGTCCGACTTCGTCACGTATCTCCACGAGGACGGCGAGACCTCGCACCGTCAGCATGAGCCGAGCGGCGGTTTCGCGGACGGCCACTGCGCGTGCATCGAGGCGGCTCTCCGCGAGCATCAGATGAGCCCCGACGGCGCGTTCCTCGATGAGGTCTACGACGGCGTGCGGAAAGCGATGGAGTGGTTCATCCGCCGCTGGGACGGCAAGGAGGAAGGCGTCACCCGCGGCCACCAGTGGAACACCTACGACACGGCGGTCTCCGGTCTGAACACCTTCATCGGGAGCCAGTACCTGAGCGCGCTCGGCGCGGCGGAAAAACTCGCCGAGATCAAGGGCGACGGTCGCTCGGCGCGGCGCTGGCGGGACATTCGTCTTCGCGGCCAGAAGGCGCAGGACGAGCAACTCTGGAACGGCGAGTACTACTATCAGATTCCCGAGCCGGAGTTCGCGCGCGACTACAACAACGGCTGCCACTCCGACCAACTGCTCGGCCAGTGGTGGGCGCACCAGATCGGGCTCGGACACCAGTATCCCCGCGAGCGCGTGCGCAAGGCGTGCGAGTCCATCTACAAGCACAACCTGAAGCGCGACTTCACCGGTCTCATCCAGGCTCCGCGCCGTTATGTGGACGACGGCGACGGCGGGCTCTACATGTGCACCTGGCCCGGGAACGATCAGCCCGAGTCCTTCACCCTCTACTCGGAGGAGGTCTGGACCGGCATCGAGTACTCGACCGCGGGCCTCATGGTCCACGAGGGCCTCATCGACGAGGCGCGGGACATCGTAAAGACGGCCCGGGCGCGGTACGATGGAAGGCCGCGCAAGGACATCAACTCGGGCGGCGGCGTCTGCGGGTCCGCCAATCCGTTTGAGGAACTCGAGTGCGGCAGGTTCTACGCCCGCGCGCAGAGTTCGTGGGGACTCGTGATCGCGTGCCAGGGCTTCGTCATGGACGGGCCCGAGGGCTTGATCGGCTTCCGCCCCAATTGGCGGCCGGAGGATCATCGAAGCTTCTTCTCCGCGCCCGAGGGCTGGGGCCTGTTCGTGCAGACGCGCGCGAACGGCGCGCAGACCGAACGGCTGGAACTCCGTCACGGGAAGCTGCGCGTCCGGGAACTGGTCTTCCAGGTTCCGGACGGCGCGGCCCTCGAGACATGCAGCGTGCTCGTGGGGGACAGAGGCGTGGCGTGCAAGGCCGAAGTCGGTCCCGAGGGCGATGTGCGCCTGAAGCTCGCGAACGAGCTGAATCTTCGTGAGGGCCAGGCGCTCGACGTAACGCTCAAGCTGAAGTAGCGGACAGACCGCGTAAGCCGTTGACCGAAGAGCCGGGAGGGAACCCTCTCGGCTCTTCGCTTTGTCTGGGGTACAATAGAGGCGCTTCGGCAGGGAGGTGCCCGCGATGACGGTCGTGGCCGAGAGGCTCATCACGGCGGAGGAGTTCCTTGCGATGCCCGGCGTCGGCAAGGTCGATGAGCTGGTACGGGGGAGGATTCTCGAAGTGACTCCATCGGGTGGAGTGCACGGAAACGTGGCGGTCCAGATCAGCACCGCTCTGAACCTGCACGCCCGAACACGGCGCCTCGGCTACTGCACATCAGAGCAGTCGGGCTACGTGCTCTCGCGCTCGCCGGATACGGTTCGTTGCCCGGACATCGGCTACATCGCCCGCGAGCGTTGTCCGGACGGGCAACTCCCCCGCGGGTACATCGACGGCGCGCCGGACCTCGCGGTGGAGGTCGTCTCGCCGTCGCAGTCGGCGTCCGAACTCGAGCGGAAGGTCCGCGAGT
>CAZCER010000636.1:0-3199 GCA_964497385.1 uncultured Armatimonadia bacterium
CTCGAACGCGTTCTCACCGATGCGGGCTTCGCGGTGACGACGGCGCGGAACGGCCTCGAAGGCCTGAGGGCCGCGGAGAGCGCGGACTTCGACGCGGTGTGCTCAGACGTGGACATGCCGGAGATGGACGGCGTCGCGATGGTCGAGCGCTTGCGGCTCGGCTGGAGGAACGCGCGCGCGCCGGTCGTGCTCGTGACGTCGCAGCCGGAGCGCGATCTCTCCGACGCGATGCGGCGTCTCGGGGTGGCGGCGCGTTTCGCCAAGGACGGTCTGGACGGCGACGAACTGGTCGCCGCGTTGCGCGACTTGGTGGGCGACGGCGAATCCGACAGGCTCGCGATCGGGCCGGCGGGTCCGGACGCGGAAGGGCGGTAGCGGATGCGGAGAACGACGGGCGGCTTGGCGTTCGGGCGTTTGCTGTACCCCGCGCTGGCGATGGCGCTGGGTGGGGCGGCGCTCGCGATCTGGGGCGCGTTCGAGGAGGAGGCGATGCGGGGCGGAAGCGCCGGGCTGTCGCTCTCGGACGCCGGCGTCGGCCTCGGCGCTCTGCTGCTCGGATCGGCGATCTCGTTGGTGGCGCTGCGCATCGCGACGTTTCAGAGGCTGAGCCCTGTGCGGCATGCATTGGAGTGCCTTGCCGACGGAAACCTCGCCGAGGTCGCCGCGCCGCGTGAGAGAGGCGACGAGATTGACGAACTCCTCAGCCACTACCTTGTCGCCGCGGAACGACTGACTTCGCAGCTGGAGGAACTGCGGGACACCGTCCGCACGGTGCGGAGGTTGGCCGAAGCGGCCGGGGACGCCGCGCAAGACTCCGCGTCGGGCACGGAGGCGCTGTCGGGCGCGCTGGACGAGATCTCACGCGGCGCCGAGGCGTTCGCCGAGGCGCACCAGGAGGTGCTGGAGCGACACCGGCGGCGGCAGGCCTCCGCAACCGCCGCGGAGGCCGCGCTCCGCGTGCTCGCGGCCTCGGGGGAGGAGGTCACGGCGCGCTCCCGGCGGGCGTCGTCGCTCGCCGACGAGAGCGCCGAGAAGACCGTAGAGAGCGCGGAGACGATCCAGCAGGCCGTACGCGACATCGCGGACATTCAGCTCATGGTCCAGCGGACGGCCAAGGAACTCGCGCGCGCCGGGTCCAAGTCCGAGGACATCGGCCGCATCGTGCAGGCGGTGTCCGATGTGGCGTCACGGACCGACCTCCTGGCGATCAACGTCGCGATCGAGGCGGCCCACGCGGGAGAGGCGGGTCAGGGCTTCGCGGTGCTCTCGGAGGAGATCCGGCAGCTCGCGGAGCGCGCGACGTCATCGGCCGAGGAGATCGCGCGACTGATCCGCGGCGTCCAGGACGCGGTCAAGGAGTCGGTCGGCTCCATGCAGGAGACGCTTGAGGTGGTCCGGCGCGCTTCGTCGCAGAGCGCGACGACGAACCGGGCGCTCCAGGACATCGTCGGCTACGCGACGGACGTGCGCGACCTTGCGACCTCCGTCCGCGGCCTCGCGGAGCGCCAGGCCCAGGAGATTGGCGCGGTGACGAGCGCGCTCGACGAGGCCGGCCGCCTGACCGACGACATCGCGGGGATGACCGGCGACCACGTGCGGACCGTGCAGGGGATCAGCGCGTCGCTCCGTGAGGCCGCCGACGCGATCCGGCAGGTGGCGCGCGTCGCCTCGTCGTCGGCCCAACTCTCCGCTCAGACGCTCTCGGAGGCGGACCGCATCGAGGGGATCGCCGCCGGGATCGTCACGAAGGACTAGGAGGCGGCCCGTGACCCACAGCTCTGTAGACCCCTCATTGGTCACGCCGGCGTCGCCGTGCGCCCGCGCCTGCGTCCGCGCCCCGCGGCGCTGCCTCGGCGCGCGGAGAGCGGCCGGACGGCGGTGCGGAGTCGGTCGGGGCCGCCTGATGGGGGCCCTCTCCGATCGCGGTGCGACGCGCGTCCTCGCCGCGATCGCGATCGTCGGCGTCGCCGCTTTCCTCCGCGTCGACGCCGCCGAAGCCTCGTACCGCGAGGCCGTCACCCGGTTCGACGCCGACGCGCCTCTGCTCCACACCGACCTCTCCGGCGATCTCGGCGTGCTGAACGGCGACTCGGCGGAGGCCTCACTCGACGCGGCGGGCGGGCGCCCTTGCCTCAGGCTCGACTGGCGATTCGACGGCGCAGACGACTACACGGGGCTCTGGATGAGCCTCAGAGGTCCGAGCGCGGCGTCGTGGGTCTCCCTCGACCTCACCCAGTGGGACGCGATTGCCCTCCATGTGTGGGGGAGGCCGCGCCTGGTGGCCGAGCCCGTCTCGGCGGGTGAGGGCGGCTGTACGCTCAAGGTGGAGGTGAAGGACGTCGAGCGCCGCTACGAGGGCACCGCGTACTGCTACGTTCACGTGGACCCGGGCCCGGCCGGCGACTGGAACGAGTTGCGCCTTCCGACGGATCTGGGCGATGGGAGCGTCTGGCGCCTCAACGCGGAGCTTCCCGACACGAGGCGCGCCAAGGAACTCGTGCTGGTTGTTGAGGATCGCCTGAATCCCGACGCCGGCGCTCTCCGCTTTGGCGGAGTGGAACTCGTCGGAGCCGACCGCGCCGCGCCTGTTGACGATGACGCGTTCCTGGAGTTGGTTGAGGGCGCCACGTTCCGGTTCTTCCGCGACTACCCCGATCCCGCGACCGGCCTCTGCCCCGACCAGTCCTGGATCCACGGCCTCAACACCACGGCGGGAACCGGTTTCGCGCTGGCGGCGCTCTGCGTCGGGGCCGAGCGCGGGCGCATTGAAAGGGACGAAGCGGCCGCTCGGGCGCGTCGGACGCTCTCGCATCTGCTCGGTCTGCCGATGGGCGACGCGGCGGAGGGCATGGCCGGCAACCGAGGCTTCTTCTACCACTTCCTCGACTCCGAGGGGCGCCGGCGCGGACAGTGCGAGCTGTCGACGGTCGACACGGCCCTGCTCATGCTCGGCGTGCTCGCCTGTCGCGGCTGCTTCGACGGACCGGCCGAGGCCGACATCCGCGAGACCGCAACCGCGTTGCTGCGGCGTGTGGAGTGGTCGTGGATGCTCGCCGAGGACGGGCTCTTCCGGCATGGCTGGACGCCCGAGAGCGGCTTCCTCGGAGCGAAGTGGGACGTCTACACGGACGAGTTGCTGCTCTTGAACCTCGTGGCGCTCGTCTGCGACGACCTGCGCGGCGAGGACCGGATCCCGATC
>CAZCER010000637.1:0-3194 GCA_964497385.1 uncultured Armatimonadia bacterium
GCGCGTTCGACCTCGAGAAGGAGATGATCCTCGAACGCGAGCGCGAGGAGGCCAAGGAGCGGTAGGGTGCGACCGGCGGGTCGCCCGACTTCTCCTCCCCCGCCGACACGCGATTGCGCGCATGCCGCGCCGCTCAGGTCGGCGGGGGAGGTCGGGTGGGGGCGTTGGCGGTTCGTAACGAGACGGTCCGGCTCCCCGAGGGGCTGGGCGTCACTCCGTCAGTGACCCCACCAGCAGGTCGAGATACGCGTTGTAGTCCTTCCAGCCGAGGAGGCAGCGCACCGGGCGGCCGCCGTCGGTGCGGAGGGTCATCCCGTTGTCGTCGATCGACATCGGGACCTCCTCCACCTCCGCAAGCGACTCGTCGTACGCGGCCCAGGCCGCCACGCAGTCGAAGAGCACGCTGCTCTCGCCCTCAGGGTGATTGCCGCGGTTCTTCCAGATCGTGTAGTTCTCGATCACCGTCTTCGCGAGGACGTTGTCCGACTCGGCCACCCGCGCGTACGCGTCGCCTCGGAGGATCACCTGCCCGCAGATGTCGAGCGGGATCATCGTGATCTCCCACCCCGCGTTCAGCACCGCCTGCCACGCCGCCGGGTTGCAGCGTACGTTCCACTCCGGGTCGGGCGTCGCCTTGCCGCCGTAGCCCATGTCCACACTGCCCGCCATCGTGACGATCCGCGCGTTCTCGGCGATCGTCGGGTCGCGGCGCAGCGCCTCCAGGAGGTTCGGAACGGGACCGATCGCGAGAATAGTGACCGGCTCCTCGGACGCGTGCACCAGGTCGATCATCGCCTGCACGCCGTCCTCGTGCACGACGCCCGGGTAGCTCGCGAGGTCGTAGCCGTCGATCCACGGCTCCTGCGAGAGGTCCGCGTCCGCGGTCTTCACGCCGATCCCGACGGGCACGTCTGTGCGCCCGCACGTCTCGAGGATCTTCGCCGCAAGGATCGCCCGCCGCTCCGTGTTCCCGTAGTCGGTCACCACGAGCTTCAGGTCCACCTCCGGACGCCCCAGCAGAAAACAAAGCGCCCACGTGTCGTCAATGTCGTCACCAATGTCGGTGTCTAGAATCACCGGCACAGCTCCCACAGGCATGGCTTCCTCACCCTCCGGTTGCGCCGAGGCGGACAGCGCGCCCAGCGACATGACGCACACGACCACCAGCAGGCCCAAGCGCGCTCTCACATCCATCCGCGACCTCTCCCTCCGGGGCGCGCGTCGCCCGCGGCGACGAAGAGCCCCGTTTCCTTAGTGATGGTCATGCCGCCCCGAGCGCCGATCTCCTTCTCCAGCCACGCCGAAAGCGCGAGGAACTCGACCCCGTGCGTCTGGCCCTCATCGAGAACGGACGCGACGTAAGCGATCAGCGGCCCCGCCTCCGTCGCCTCGAGCTGGTCGTGGTGTCTCTGCAAGTCCACCGACTCGAACCACTGCCCGAGCAGATCTCCCGAGCCCTCCATCGGCAGCACCCCCGGGCGCTCCCGCGGCGACTCCAGCCCGAAGCGCTCCATGGCCTCGCGGAGTTCCACGAGGTGCCGCGGGCCCACGGCCGCCGCGTGCAGGCGGCCCTCGGGCTTGAGCACCCGGCGCACCTCGCCGAGAGCCTCGCCCAAAGCCTCTCCCTCGTAAGGCATATGGTTCGTCAGGACGAGATCGAACGACTCGCGGTTGAACGGCATGTCCGTCGCGTCCACGACCGCGAACCGAAAAGCCGCGCCCCGAGCCGACAACGCAGGCCGAAGCTCCTCGATCATCCCCGGCGACGCATCGGCGAGCGTCACGGACCAACCCGACGGCACCCGTGCGAGATTGTGGCGCCAGACCTGGCCGGAGCCGCAGCCGAAATCGAGCACGGTCGCGCTCATCGGCAGCGCCATCTGGTCGAAGACCCACTCGACCCACGGGCTCGCCGCCGTGCTGTACCGCTCGTGCAACGCGACCCGCGCGCCCACTCCCGGCGCCCGGCCGCCCTGCGCGGACCATCCCGAGCCAACCCTCAGCGCTTCACCCATCAGCGTCCCTCCCCTATCGGGCCTTCGATCGCGCCGCGGACGGCGAAGCAGCCTCGGCCCTGATGCACGTACTGCACCAGGAGTTCGGTTCCGCCAGGCCCCCGGAGTTCACAGATCCCCGGCAGATAAAGCGGCGGCCCGACCGCAATCCCCTGCGCCGACGACCAGCTTCGGCCCTCATCCCGGCTCGCAACCAGCTTGATGTCCTGATGGAGGTCTCCCGTCCCGACCACATCCGGCGTCTCGCGGTCTTCGTCGGTCGCGAACACGCACACCAACTCCCCCGTCAGCAGCCGGATCATCCAGGGCGCCACGGCGTTGAAGCTGCGGTCCGCCGGCTCGAAGACCACGCTTCGCCCCTCACGCTCCCACGACCACGTAGCGCCATTGTCGCTCGAGACAACGGCGCGGATGAGCGACCGATGCGGAGGCTCGGCGCGCACGCTCTCAAACGCGCAGAAAAGCCGCCCGTCGAGGAGCGCCACGACCGAGGCCATCCCGTCGCGCGAGAGAGCCCTCGGATCCTCCGCCCGACTCACCGTCACCGGCCGCACCCAGCCCGCCGCCTCGGGATCCCATGTGCGCATCGTGATCCATTGATGCCCGGCAAACCCCGCCTCGGCGGGGGTCACCTCATCGTCGTGGTAACACTGCAGCGCGCCGTCGGGCAGCTCCATAAGAAACGTCGACCAGAGCCCGTCCGGAGAACCCTCGTGCGCGGCGATCGTCGAGTGCGGGGCCCACGTCCGGCCCGCGTCGCGACTCACCGCCGCCTCCAGCCGATAGCTCCTCGCCCCATGCGCGCCGGTCCTCGTGTGGTTCCGGCGATAGGAGTGCAGCACCGAGCCGTCCGCGAGTTCGAGGAAGCACCCGTCGCCCAAGTCGGCGTGAGGGTCCGCGTCGCGGGCGATTCGCCCTCGACGCTCCCAGGTTGCGCCCGCGTCGGCGCTCGCGTAGCAATCCAGCGCAACGCCCTCCGCGTCCGAGCGGGCCACATGCCAGGTGAGCGCCTCGCCGCCCGCGAGCTGAAGCGACGCCTTGGCGCCGGGACAAGGGCGTGGATCGTCCCACACCACCCGAAGCTCGGACGCCGCGGGACCCATCAAGCCGCCGGCCACCAGCGCGGCGATCCAACCGACCATGTGACTTCCTCTCCGAGGACGGACTCCTGTCTTCAAG
>CAZCER010000638.1:0-3185 GCA_964497385.1 uncultured Armatimonadia bacterium
TCGCGTGCGCGCTCGTTTGCCAAGCAGCGTACGCGGAGACATGGCACGTCCCGCACACGCCCGCATCGGCGTACCCGCGCATCACCCAGTCCTCGGTTTCGGTGTCCGCCTCCGCCGGCCGGCTCGCCGGCGCGGCCTCGGCGTAGTAGCGATCCACGATGGCGCGGATGACCTCGTTCTCATACAGCCCCGGCGCGACCGGCTCGAAGCGTGCACACCCCGTGGCGCCGGCGTCCCTGCCGGTGGGTTGTGCATCCGCAAACACATCCACCACCGTCAGCGCCTTCCCCCGCGAGACGGCGGGTATTGCCGGTCCCGGCTCGATCGGGTCACGGTAGTCGCGTGACCTTGCCGGCGACGACGCCCCGAGGATCAGGTCCACCTTGTCGCCGAGCAGTGCGGCAAGTCGCGCGTTCCCCTCCGGCGACAGACGCGTGATGAGCGCCGTCAACGCACGGGGCGCCGCCTGGTCCGGAGCGCGGGCTTCCAGCCCGCTCCTTACCCTCCCCGCGAGGAACTCCAGATCCGCGTCCGGCTCATCGGGCCCGACGATCACGACGACCTTCCAGCCGGCGATCTCGAGGACATGGGTGGGTAGCGGCCCGCCCGTCCCCGCCGCGGGACGCTCGACCACCGCGATCCCGGCCGCGCCGAACGCCTCGGGCACGCCGTACTCCGTGTCGCTCGCGGTCGGCAGAATGAGCCCGTAGCCCATCGCGGCGTGGGCCTCGGCGAGATAGGGGACCTGGTTCTCGGCCGACGCCACTCCACCCCCGTCGATGACCAGGGTCGGCACGCCGCCCTCGGCGAGAGTGCGGAGGAGCGTCGCGCGTCTCGGCAGGCCCCCGTGCTGTCCGCCCGAGCAGCCGCAGGTGTCGAGCTGCCCGAGGGTGTCGGTCGTGTAGATGATGCGGAACGCGGGCAGGGGCGGGAGACCCTCGCGCGCGGGCTCCGCCATGGCCACGCACAGCCCGAGGGCGGCGATGACCGCCGTCCCCGAGCCGAGTGCGAGTTGAGTGTGTCTTCGCGTCACGTACCGTGTCCTCACTGCTCGCCGGCTTCCGTCTGGCCTTCCCCGAGCAACTCGGGCGACACGAACATGACGCCCGACATTCCCGACTCGAGAGCGTCCTTGGGGAAGCGCGCCCGCCGACCGTCGGCGCCAAGGAGCGTGACGAACGCCGAGTCGCAGTCGGTGACCGCGACGTAGTGGCCCCAGTCCAGATGCAGGATCGCGACGCCCTGCTTCTCACCGATCTCGTCGAGCGTGCCCTTCACCCCGACCAGTTCGACCCCGACCGACTTCGCGAGTGCGATCAGTTCGTTGCCATCGAGATCGCCCTTGTTCTCGGTCGCGGCGACCAGAGTGTCCTTGCTTGCCTTGTCGAGCGGCGCTCCCCGACCCTCGGCGAAGCCGAGGATGGAGTCGGAGGCGCAGTGGGTTAGCGGCGGCATGGCGTGAAGCGTCGCTTGTGACCTGTCCCACCTGACCGCCACGAGTCGTCCGCCCGCATCGCCAACATGCCAGTTGGCCGCCACGGCGACCACGTCAGGCACGGAAGGGAAAGACGACTCGTCGAGAGGCACGATGGCGTTCGTGACATCCGACGGCGGCCTCGGGTGGTAGCCGAGAACGGACTCCAGGAGGTCCGCGGACAGAAGGTGTTCCTGCAGCACGCGGGGCGATCCGGCCAGGAACCAGTTCCGCGGGAAGGCGCGCCACTCACCACCGACGGCGAGTGCCAGTCCCAGGAGTATCTCGTCAACGCGCCCAGACTCGGCTGTGACCTGGACAACGGTGTCCGCCAGGCTGGCATCGCATTCCAGCGCAACCTCGAGTTCGGCCTCGCGCGCCAGAACGTCGAACAGCTCCGGGATGGGGATGGCCTCGGATGGGAACGTGACGCGGCAGGACGCGGTCGGCACGTAGCCGCAGACCATAGGCATGGCCATCGCGGGCGCGATGCGCTCGCCGTAGGTCCACGGAACCGAGGCGCCGCGCACCATCCACTCATCGGAACCCATTGCGTGCGGGGCAGCGGCGCGTACCCACTGGGCGAGAGCCGACGGCACGCGCTCCATGGCTCGCTTCCCGCGTAGCGTGACGCAGTCCAGAAGGTCGCGCCAGCACCGCGTGTCAGTAACCGAGCCTGTCGGTTCGGACCCCAGCAGCGCACCATCCGGCGGCACGAGCAGCCAGTCGTCGTACTCACTCACTCGGACAGCCTCACCGGGGAGCCAGTCTGCGGTGGGCAGGGCCAGCGGGAGGACCGGCGCGGGGGAGATGAGGCGAACTGGGCCGAGGTGCCGACACACAATCGGGCAACTCGGGTCAGGCACTCCGACGGCCGAGTTCACAGTGATGCTGAACGTCCTTCCCTCACAGAGCCGACATGCGTTGTCAGCCGACGTGGGCGTAACACCGAGCAACAGCAGCGCCAGGACACAGGCGCCCAGCGCCCTGCCTTTGGACATCGTCGCGCCCATCATGCCGGTCGGCCTCCTGCGGGTCGTGCGTCTCAGTCAAGCCCCAGGATCTCAGGTGGATTGGCGGCCGACGGCGGAAGCGAGCCCTGCATCAGCGAGTCCAGAAGAGGGGAGATGTCTCCGCCCACGACCGTTACGCCGCCATCGGTTTCGGTCAGCAGGGCGCCGCAGGGGAGCCGGGGGCTGAACACGCCGTGCTCCGGCAGGCCCGCTGTGAGTTCGGTCACAGCGGTCAGGGAGTAAGCGCGCAGTCGCCAGGCAGCCTCCCCATCCGTCGGGCGCGCGTAGGTACGCGACGTGACGCTCCTTGGGAACCAGGCGTCGTCTTCGAGGGGCTGGAAGCTGTCCACGGTCCAGATCAGCAGGCGCTCCTCCGTGTCCCGCGTGCGAAGTGTCTCGGTTCGGACCGCCTTGTAGTCCCGATCCGGGGCGCGCCACACCGTGCTCCGCACGTCGCCTTCCGCGAAGTCGAGGCGGACGCAGGAGAGCCCGGCCATGTCGACGCTCTCCGTGACCCTGGGACGGGGGGGCGCCAGATGGCCCGTCCTGTACCCCTCGGCGTCGCTCTCGCGGAAGACGACCTGCAGATACGATGTGAGCAGGCTCTCGCTCGGGCATGCCTCCTCCGAAACGCGGGCCTGCCATCGGTAGGCCGAGTTCGGCGCATCCTCCGCCGCGCCGTGCGCCACCAGCAGCGC
>CAZCER010000639.1:0-3180 GCA_964497385.1 uncultured Armatimonadia bacterium
CACCTACAACCGCCGCGACACGCTGCTCCGGGTGATCCGGGCCTTGTGGGCGCAAGACGCGCCGAGCCTTCTGCGTGAGATCGTGGTCGTCGACGACGGATCCTCGGACGGCACGGCGGAAGCCGTGGAGAAGCTCGACTCACCCGTGCCGCTGCGGCTGATTCGCAAGAGCCAGGGCGGGCCCGCCTCCGCCCGGAACGCCGGCGCGGAGGCCGCGACCGGCGATGTCATCCTGTTTCTCTGCGACGACATCGAGGCGAGTCCTGGCCTTCTGCGTCTTCATGAGGCGCGACGGAGCGACGAACGGGGCGCCCACTGCGTCGTCGGGCGCGTGGACTGGCCTCCGCAGGCGCGGGTCACGCCGTTCATGCGCTTCGCGATCGAGAACTACCACTTCGGCTTCGAGGCGCTCGCCGGACGGACCGAATTGCCGTTCCACGCGTTCATCACGGCGAACCTGTCCATCCACCGCGCGTTGCTGCTCTCCGCCGGAGGCTTTGACACGAGCTTCCCCTACGGGTTTGAGGACACCGATCTCGGCCTTCGGCTCACTCGGCAGGGCATGCGCATCCTCTACGCCCCGGACGCTCTCGGATACCATCACCACACGATCGACCTCCCGAGCTACTGCCGCAGGCAGGAGGCGATCGGCCCTTCGGCCGTGGCGTTCGCGAAGCGGCATCCCGATCATCCGGAGGTCACGCGTCTCGACCGGCTGCCGCGGTGGAACTCCCCGCGCGGGGTCGTCAAGAAGCTGATCCTGAACCCGCTTACCCGGCCGCTGTGGGTCGCGGCGATCGGCGCCTGCTACGGCGTTGGGGCCTCCAAGGCGGCCGCGGCGCTCTGTCATCAGCTCCTGGCGCATCACTACTACCGCGGGGTGGAGAAGGCGCGGACGCAAGGCCTCTGAGCGCCGCTCGGGGCCCGGTGCGGCAGGAGCGGCGCCGAACGCCTCCGAACCACTGTCTCCCGGTAGGAGACCATCATGACCGCTTCCAGCCTCCCGCCCGTGCCGGCGGATGCCGCGCGGCCCTTGCAGCGCGCCTCGGGCGCGTCCTGGCGCCGGCTTGCGCCTGTTCTCTGCCCGGTGGCGGCCTCGCTTGGAACGCTCGCCGTCGTCGCCTGGACCGTCGCCCCGAGCGTGACGTTCGGCGACTCCGGGGAACTCCTCACCGCCGCCGCGACGCTCGGAGTGCCGCACCCGCCCGGCTATCCCCTCTACACGATGATCGCCCACCTCGCCATCCGCGCTTTTCCGTTCGCATCCCCCGCGGCGGCGGTCAACATGCTCTCCGCCATCCTGCTCGCGGTGACGGGCCTCCTGGCCTATCTCGCGTTCCGCGAGGTGGCCGGGGCGCCTGAGGCGAGTCTCGTGGCGGCGTGGGGCTTCTGCCTCTCGCCGCTCGTGTGGGACCAGGCGACCGTAACCGAGGTCTACACTTTCGACTTGGCGCTGCTCGCGCTCGGTCTTTGGATGCTGCTGCGGCTGATGCGCCGCGCGCGCGAGGGGCGCGGCTGGACCGCGGCGGAGACGCTCCTGCTGGGGCTCGCGCTGGGCGCGGCGATCACGCACCGGGCGACCCACGCGATGTACCAGGCCACGTATCTCCTCGCGCTGCTGTTCGGCGCCCCCCGCGCGCAGTGGCTCTCCGCTCGGCGCGTCGCGTGGTTCGCGGCCGGGCTCCTGCTGGCGTTCTCCGTCTGGCTCTACCTGCCGCTTCGGGGGGGCGCGTGGACGTCGCTGGGTTGGGCCATGGCGCAGCCAAGCTATGCGTGGGGACCGGTCAGTTCCTGGTCCGAGTTCACGCAGTACGTGTCGGCGCGGCAGTACTCCCACTACATGTGGGCCGCTGGTCCTCGGCTCTGGGACACGGCGCTCGCGTTCGATCTCCGCGCTCTGGCGGGCGAGCTGTCGCCGCTTCTCTGGCTCGCGGCGGCGTTGGGGGCGGTCAGTGGTTGGCGGGGCGCCCGAGACCGCTGCATACCCCTCTTCGGCGTGACGGCGGTGACGTGGGTCCTCTTCTGGAACTATGTCGTCATCGACCCCGAGGTCTTCTTCGCGCCGCTCCTGTTCGGCGCGAGCGGGCTCGCTGCGCTGGGCATGGCCCAGACGGGCCGGAGTCTCAGGCGTCGGACCTCTCGGCCGCGGCTGGCGTCCGGGCTCGCGGCGGCGTGCGTCGCGGCGCCCCTCGCCTGGTTGGTTCTGAGCCTTCCCTCGGGTTTGAGCGCGGCCGACCGCTCCGGCGATCTGACCGCCGACGACTACGCGAGTTCTGCGCTCGGCGGCATCGCGACCGTGGACGCCGACATCGTCGTCGGGCTGAGTCACGGGGTCCTCGTGGACTACCAGGTCTTCCCCACTCGATACCACGGATGGGTGTTGGGGTACGGCTCCTCGAACTGGTGGTGGTTCGTGCCCCATGAAGACGACGCGGCCTGGCGGGAGCTTGTCCAGCGTCTTGCGGCCGAAGAGCCCGAGGCCGCGGACTGGACTGCCGCGGACCTCGCCGACCGCCCGGCGGTTCTTCTCGAGATGGCAAGCCGCCGCGGGCGCGTCTACGCGGCCACGGACGACTGGATCGTGGACGGCGGCGGCCGCCCCGAGGCGATCGGCTGGCTCTCCGTCCCGCGCGCCACGCCTCCCGCCGCCCCCGCCGACCCGGCGCGAGCGGAGCCCTGGTTGGACCGAGCGCGGCGCTGGATCGCGCTGCGGCCCGAGGACCCGGCCGTTCACGCGATGGCCGTCGTGCCGCTCGTTACGCTGGCGGACGAACTCGCGGCGCGCGGCGAGCCGGAGATGGCCGTCGAGGTCCTCAGCCTTGGCCAGGAGGTCGCGCCGCGGAACCCGGTGCTGACGGTCGCTCAGGCGCGGATGCTGCGCCGCGCGGGGGATCCGGACTCCGCGGCCGCGCTGCTTCGAGACGCGCGTTCCGCCGCGCGGCGGCTGATGGAGTGGCATGGTCTGACCGTCGAGTTGGGCCACGCGCTCCACGACGCGGGACGCTGGGAGGAGAGCGCGGCCGTCTTCGAGGACGTCATCGCCCGGCGGGGCGCGCCAGGGCTTTCCTCGCAGGGCCTGTGGTCCGAGGAGCGGCGCGCGCTCGCGGACTGCTACACCCGTCTTGGGCGCGAACGTGACCGGCGTCGGGTGCTGGCGCCCCTCGCGGAGGGAGACTGAGA
>CAZCER010000640.1:0-3172 GCA_964497385.1 uncultured Armatimonadia bacterium
CGCGGCGGTCCTCGCGTACGCTCTTCCGGACGCCGATCCGCACTACGGGTACGCCATGCCCGCGGAGTACTGCATGACGCTCCTGACCGGCGGGCAGGTTGCCGCGCTCGGGCCGTTCTGGTCGACGCCCGCCATCGCCGCCTCGGGCCGCGAGGGACCTTTCGCGAGCCTGCCCTGGCGGTCGGTGTCTCAGGGCGCCGTCCCGGCTCAGGCGGGGCTCGAGCCCCTCGCGCCGGGCTCGATGATCGGCGTCCAGATCGCCAGGGGCGACATCAACGTGACCACGCTGGGCGCCGTCACCGCGATCGAGGGAGACCGCTTGCTCTGTTTCGGCCACAAGTATCTGCACGTGGGAGCGTGCGAGTATCCCCTTGTGCGCGTGAGCGTCGGGGCCGCCGTCCCGAGCGACCGGACCCCCTTCCTGATGGGCAACCCTGTCGGCGAGCCGATCGGCGCGGTGGTGGAGGATCGGATGGCGGGATGCGTGGCCCAACTCGGGCGCACCGCCTCGCTCGCGCCTCTGACCGTGCGGATCGCAACGGACGAAGGCGAGCCCGCCGCGTACAATCTCGAGTGCGTGCGCGACCCGGAGCTGTTCCGAGAGACCGCGGCCTCCGCCCTGATCGCCTGCGCCGACAGCCGGATTGACCGCGTGGGACCCGGCGGCGCCTCGATCCGCGTGCTTCTACGCTGCGGCGGCGGCCATCAGATCGACCGGACGGAGGTCGTCTCGAGCCGCACCGACCTTGGCGGCGCTTGCGCCGCCGAGCTGCGCCACGTGCTGGATGAGACCTTCTTCAACCCTTGGTTCGCTCTCCCGCCCGAGAGCCTCGAAGTCGAGATCACGGAGTCTCCTCAACTCGCCGAGGCCCGGATCGTCGGCTGCGAGGTTACGCCGACGGCGGTGCGCCCGGGCGGAGAAGCGCTCGTAACGGTCCGTCTTCAGCCCTACCGAGGACAGACGGTCACCGAGCAGGTTCGCCTCGTAGTCCCTGAGGAAGCCGACGGCCGCTGGCTCCGCGTCCGGGCGCACGCCAAGGCGGACTCCTCTTTGGCGACCTTTGATCCGTGGGAGGCGCCGCCCGCCTTCGCCTCACCCGCCGCCCTCTGCGCCTGGCTCTCCGAATCGGGCTGTCGCCGGACCGTGGCCGTCGACCTGCTGCGGAGCCCCATCGACGCGCTGCTGAAGTCGTTCCTGCCCGAGGTGCGCTCCTTCGACGACTCGGGCGAACTCGCGACGCGCGACGTGCCGCCGTGGAGCGCGCCGGAACGAGCCGAGGGGCTGGCGGCCCTGCGCGGAACCGGCGAGGCGCTCCGGCGCGCGCTCAGGCACACGGCCTGGAGCGTCACCGGTGAGGCCTCGGCGGACCTGGAGGTCCTGGAGCCGTGATCGCCCACGCCCTGCGGCCCGTCGCGTTCACCGGGAGAGTTGGACTGCTTCTCACGGGCAGCGCGGCCGCCTTGGTTCGAGGCCGCGTGCTCGCCTCGGACATCCTGGTCCAGATGGTCGACCTCGGCGTGCGTTCGCTGCCCGTCGTGCTCGCCACCGTTCTGTTCACCTCATCGGCCTTCGCCTACCACCTCGAGGCCATCGTGCGGGAGTTCGGCCTTCGCTACACGATCGGCGGCACGGTCGCGATGGCCACCATCCGCGAGGTGGCGCCCGTGATGTGCGCGGTGTGCCTGATCGCGCGATGCGGATCCGCGATGACCGCGGAGATCGGCGCCATGCGCGTGACCGAGCAGATCGATGCCCTACGCTCCCTCTCGGTCAGCCCCGTCAGCTACCTCGTGGCTCCGCGCGGGGTCGCCGCCACGCTCATGACGCCGGTGCTGACCATCTACGGCATGAGGGTCGGAAGCGCGGCGGGCAGGAGCGTAGCCTACGGCGGCGGCGTCTCCCCGGCCGTCTTCCTGTCCTCGATGGCCGAGTCGATCCGCGTCCACGACGTCGCGGGGGGCTCGCTGAAGACGGTGGTGTTCGGACTCGTGATCGCGCTCATCGCCTGCGAGCGCGGCCTCAACGCGGAGGGCGGCGCCAAGGGGGTGGGCCGGGCCACCACTCAGGCGGTGGTTCTGTCGCTCCTCGCGGTGTACGCGCTCAACTACCTGCTCGACATCTGCCTCTGGTAGGCGCGCGCTCCGCGCGGCGCGCCTCCATAAGGAGTGGTACGGTTGCGGATCGTCCTGTTCATGCGGCTTCTGGTTGCGATCCTAAGCGTCGCGGCGGTCACCGCCGCCGCCGACGAGACGCTCATCGCGGACTTCGAGGGAGCCGACTACGGCGACTGGGAGGTCACGGGCGCCGCCTTCGGAACCGGCCCGGCTCGGGGGACCCTCCCGAATCAGATGGAGGTCTCCGGCTACGAGGGTCAGGGGCTCGTGAACAGCTACGTCGGAGGGGACGGGACGACGGGCGCGCTGACCTCGCCCGAGTTCACCATCGACCGACCGTACCTCTCGTTCCTCGTCGGCGGCGGCATGCATCCGGACCAGACGTGCATGCGCTTGTTGGTGGATGAGGTGGTCGTCCGCTCCGCAACCGGCCCCAACGACCGTCCCGGTGGGACGGAACGCCTGAGTTGGCTGAGTTGGGATGTGCGTGATCTGGTGGGACGGACGGCGCGGCTCACCATCGTCGACGCGCACACCGGAGGCTGGGGGCACATCAACATCGACCACATCGTGCTAGGCGACGAGCCGCGCGGGCCGACCATCGCGGTGCACGAGGTGCGGATCGACCAGCCCTATCTCGTGCTGCATATCCCCTTCACGGGTTCTCGGGCTCTCCAGGTGACCCTGAGGGTCGACGGGGCCACGGTGCGGCAGTACGGGGCCTCGCCGCCCGCGGGATCGCACTGGGTGACGTGGGACGTCTCCACGCTGGAGGGCCGGAGCGGAAGACTCGAGGTCGTCGGGCTCTACGACGAGGCAGCGGGCAAGCTGGAGTTCAGCCTCGCCGAGGAGCCGAAGGGAGCACTGATCGTCGTGGACAAGCTCTACCAGGAGACCTACCGACCCCAGTTCCACTTCACCGCGCGTGAGAACTGGCTGAACGCTCCGAACGGCCTTCTCTACTACGCCGGCGAGTACCACCTGTTCTTCCAGCACACCCCCGAGGGCCGCGACTGGGGCAACATGACCTGGGGACACGCCGTGAGTCCGGACCTTC
>CAZCER010000641.1:0-3171 GCA_964497385.1 uncultured Armatimonadia bacterium
AGGTCCCCGACCTCGGCGGCGCCTTCACGATCAGCGGCTCCGAGAACCTCACGAACTGCTGGTCCCACTACCAGGGGGCGAACTGCCCCCGCTGCGCCGAGCGCGGACCGGCGGCAGTCATCGCCGACGCGAACGCCGCCATCGCCGAGGGCATCCGCGCGAGCGGCTCCGACGCGGAGTTCCTCGTTTGGGACTGGGGCTGGCCCGATGACCAGGTCCCCGGCATCATCGAGCGGCTGCCCGAGGGCGTCACGCTCCAGAGCGTGAGCGAATGGAGCCTCCCGATCGAGCGCGGCGGGGTCGAGAGCGCGGTGGGCGAGTATTCGATCTCGAGCGTCGGGCCCGGGCCGCGCGCCACCCGCCACTGGGCCCTCGCGCGCGAGAGGGGCCTGAGAACGTCAGCCAAGGTCCAGGTCGGCTGCACCTGGGAACTCTCGGCCATGCCCTACATCCCCGCGACCGAACTCGTGGCCGAGCACCTCTGCAACCTCGCGAACGGCGTTGGCTCCGACGGCGCCCCCGTCGACGGCCTCATGCTCGGGTGGACCCTTGGTGGCTACCCCTCCCCGAACCTCGAACTCACGCGCGTGGTCGACTCGATGCGCAACCCCACGCCTGAGGAGGCCCTCCGCCGGGTCGCCGTCAGCCGCTTCGGTCCGGAGAACGCTCCCGCCGTCATCGAGGCTTGGCATGTGATGAGCGAGGCGTTCCGCGAGTTCCCCTACAACGGCGGGGTCGTCTACACCGCCCCGATGCAATACGGGCCCTCGAACCTCCTCTGGGGCAAGCCCTCGGGCTACCGGGCGACGATGGTCGGCTTCCCGTATGACGACCTCGACGCATGGCGCGCGATTTACCCCCGCGAGGTCTTCGCCCAGCAGCTCGAACTCGTCAGCGCGGGCTTCGAACAGGGTGCGCGGATGCTCCGCGAGCAGGCGGTGAACGCGACGGGCGGGGCCGCCGACGCCCTCGCCTCCGAGGCCGATGTAGCTGAGGGCGCCTGGCTCCACTTCCGCTCCTCGGCCGCGCAGGCCCGGTTCGTCATGGCGCGCGACGCGAGCGACGCCGGCGCCGTGGAAGCCATGCTCGATGAGGAGATCGACAGCGCGGTGCGACTCCACGCGATCCGCATGCGGGACTCGCGGATCGGATTCGAAGCCTCGAACCACTACTACTACAGGCCGCTCGACCTGGTGGAGAAGGTGCTCAACTGCGAACACCTGACAAGCGAATGGTTGCCGTCTCTCGGGTAGGCGGACCGTCTCGGTCCGCGCGGCGCTTGGGTAGGCGGACCGTCTCGGTCCGCTCCCGTTCCGTACCGCAGGCGTCCCCGTGGCACCGGCGTCCCTGCCGGTGAGTCCCTGCTCAGCAGTGCTCGCCAGGGAGGTCATCCGCAATGCCCGACGCTTCACCTGCCGCCTTCCGTCCGGACCCGTCGGACGCGACATTCGACATGGAGATTCGCGAGATCTTCCCCCTGCGGGACGGAACCGTCGCCCTCCTCGGCGACATCCGGACCGGGGAACCGAGCACCATGGACGACTACGTCGTACTCGCCGGCGATCGCGTCCTCTGGCCCGAAGCCGAGCGAGGCAAGCCGATGACGGGAGGGGGTGAGAAGCTCCCCGAACGGGCCGGCATGCTGTTCCTGTACCTGGCTCCGGAGGACGTGAAGGCTGGCGACCGCCTCCTCGCATTCGCTCCCAGCACGTTCGGTTCCGATGACGCGGCGGCGGCGAAGCTGATGGGCATGGCCCAGTCGCGGCGCGGGGTGACGCTCGACCCGGTGACCGTGCACCGGGTGATCGAGCAGGTGCGCGCCGCGAAGCCCCTCGAGGCCATGAAGACCTTGCGAGACCGGTTCGACTCCCAGCTCACGCTGAAGGACGCGAAGCTCATGATCGAGTCCATGAACCGCTCACTCGGGATCCAGTGCGAGCGCACCGGTCCGTGCTTCATCGCGACCGCCGCGTACGGAAGCCCCGCCGCCCCCGTGGTGGTGACGCTCAGGGCGTACCGCGATAGCGTCCTCAGTCTCAGTACGCGCGGATTGGCTCTCATCGGTGTCTACGAGCGGCTCTCCCCGCCCATCGCGCGAGCCATCTCCCGGAGCCGCGCACTGCGCTGGCTCGTGCGCGCCTGCGTTGTCGCGCCTGCCGCGCGCATCGCGGCGCGCCGACTTCGGAAGACAGGAGCACGGCGTTGACCCGGGTCGGGATCCCGAACACCGAACTCCGCGTCTCGCGGATCGCCCTGGGCGCCGGCGCGTGGGGCGCGAGCCTCAGCGGATCGGCGCTCGACCGGCTCCTCGAAGACTATCTCGAGGCCGGCGGCAACTTCCTGGACACCGCCCACTGCTACGCCTTCTGGACCGATGCGGGGGCCGGCTCGAGCGAGCGCGAGCTAGGGGCCGCGGTGCGGCGTCTGGGCGTTCGCGGCGAGGTCGTGATCGCCACGAAGGGCGGGCATCCCGACGGCGGCGCGTCCTACCCGCGTCCCGACGCCTATATGGCCCCCGACGTGCTGCGGCAGGACCTCCACGAGAGCCTCGAGCGCCTCGGCGTGGATCACGTAGACCTCTACTACCTCTACCGAGACGACCCGCGCGCGCCGGTGGCCGAGGCGCTCGACTGCCTCAACCAGGAGATCGCCGCAGGGCGAGTGCGGCACATCGGGGCGAGCAACTGGAGCCTCGCGCGGCTCGCCGAGGCGAACGAGTATGCCGCTCGAGCGGGCCTCCAGGGCTTCGTCGTCTCTCAGATGCAGTGGAGTCTCGCGACGCCCGGATGGAGCATCACCGAAGACCCCACCATGCGGTGCATCCGCAGCGAGGACGTCGCGTGGCACGTGGAGACCGGGGCGCCGGTCGTGGCCTACACCGCGACGGCGGGCGGCTCCTTCGCCGCGAGCGCGCACCCGGAGGGCTCGTGGGACACGCCCGAGAACCGCAGGCGGCACGACCGCGCGCTGCGTCTGTCGGTGGAGTTGGGCCGCTCGCCGACGCAGATCGCGCTCGCCTACCTCATGCACCAGCCCTGCACGGTCATCCCGCTGATCGGCACGACCAACCGCAGCCACCTCGCCGAGGCTCTCGGGGCCTGCAAGGTGCGGCTCACCCCTGAGCAGGTGGCCTGGCTGCGGGGGTAGGGGACCACCCAAACACAGCCGCCA
>CAZCER010000642.1:0-3170 GCA_964497385.1 uncultured Armatimonadia bacterium
CCGCGAAGACCGGTCAGGTAGACATGCTCGGCTCCTTGGTGCACGAAGGACGCGCCGGCGGGTTCCTCGGGAGGCCCCACAGGCGCGGGGCTCACCCCGCTGACCGCATAGACGTACGCGCCTGCGAGGCCGGAGCCCCCGCAGGGGGGGCCCTCGATGTAGTTCACGGGATGCCCGGCTCCGGACGCCGCGCCGTAGAGCCGTCGGCCGCGCTCGCTCAGCACGGACTCCGAGCAGCCGACCTCGCCGAAGACGCGCTCCTGCACCGCAACGGCGCCCGCCGCGCAGAGGATCTCTCCGATGGTCGCGAAGACCTCGTGAGCCTGCACGTCGGGATCGGCGCCGGGAGCGCTTGGCGCGGCGGTGATGTGCATCTCGGACAGGCCGTCCCGCGTGACGCAAGCAACGCGGACGCCTGCATGGTCGAAGTGTTCGATCCGGGCGCCGGGTGCGGAGTTCACTGAGGCCACACTATCCTTCGCTCACGTCTCTCGTAGATGCACGCAAACGCCCGTGGTTTCGGCCGGAACCGGCTGGAGCCCTACCGCACCCGCTGAAGCCGACGCTCGAGCGCGGGGTCCGGGCGGATGAAGTCGAGGGAGATGTCGAGCGCCTTCGCCGAGTGCGTGATCGCGCCGACGGAGATGAGGTCCACGCCCGTCTCCGCGATGGCTTTCACGCTGGAGAGGTCCACGCCGCCCGACGCCTCCGTGACGACGCGGCCGTCCACGAGACCCACCGCCTTCCGGAGCGTCTCGAGGTCCATGTTGTCGAGCAAGATGGCGTCGGCGCCGGCGTCGAGGGCGTCCTGGACCTGCTCGAGGCGCGCGCACTCGACCTCGATCCGCGTCAGATGCGGCGCGTGGGAGCGCGCCCGCTCGACCGCGAGACCGATCGATCCGCACGCCTCGATGTGGTTGTCCTTGATGAGAACGCCGTCGGAGAGGCTGAAGCGGTGGTTGCCGCCGCGGCCCATCCGCACGGCGTACTTGTCGAGCAGGCGCCAGCCCGGAGCGGTCTTCCGCGTGTCCACGATGCGCGCCTTGGTGTGCGAGACCGCCTTGACGAAATCGTAGGTCGCGGTCGCGACGCCGGACAGCCGCTGGAGGAAGTTCAGCGCGCTCCTCTCCGCCATGAGGATGGAGGCGGCGCGTCCCGCGACCGTGGCGATGAGGACGCCGGCTTCCATGACGTCTCCGTCGTCCCGATGCGTCTCGATCCCGAGTCCGGGGTCGATGCGGTGAAGAACCATCTCCACGAGAGGCAGCCCCGCGAGGACGCCGTCGGACTTCGCGCGGAAGTCCGCCTCCGCGAACTCGGTGCCCCTAAGGAGCGCCTGGGTCGTTACATCCCCCTGCGGCGCGTCTTCCTCGATCGCGAGTTCGACGAGGCGCATCACATGCGGGTGCTTGGCGAGCGGGAACTCCATGCGACCGATCCGATCAGACGACTTCGACCATCCGTTGAATGGCTCCCCGCGCGCGGTCGGCCGTTTCCGGGTCGACCTCGATGCGCGGTTCGAGGTCCTGGAGAGCCCATAGGACCTTCTCGAGCGTCGTGCGTTTCATGTTGGCGCAGACGGCGCGCGGCGTGGGCGATACGAAAGACTTGCCCGGGTTCTCGCGCCGCATGCGGTGCAGAATGCCCTGCTCCGTGCAGACCACCACGGTGTCGCGGTCGGTCTCGCGGGCCGCGCGCAGCATGCCGCTCGTCGAGAGCACCTCGTCGGCCAGATCGACGACCGGCGTCGGGCACTCGGGATGCGCGATCACCAGGCACCGCGGGTGCGCGTCCCGCGCATTCCGCACGTCCTCCGCGGTGATCCACACGTGGGTCGGGCAGTAACCGCTGGCCAAGTGCACCGTCTTGTCGGTGTGGCGCGCCACCCACGTGCCGAGCCACTTGTCCGGCACGAAGAGGATCTCCTCGGCGTCGAGCGCCTGACACAGCTTCACGGCGTTCGCCGAGGTGCAGCACACGTCGCTTTCCGCTTTCACCGCCGCGGACGAGTTGACGTACGTGACGACCGCGGCGTCCGGGTGTTCAGCCTTCATTCGGCGGAGCGCCGCCGGGGTGATCATGTCGGCCATGGGGCACCCCGCGTCTTTGTCGGGCAAGAGAACGACCTTGTCCGGCGCGAGGATCGCGGCCGTCTCGGCCATGAAGTGGACCCCGCAGAAAACGATCACGGCGGCGTCGGTCTCGGCCGCCTTCCGCGCGAGTTCGAGGGAGTCGCCCAGCACATCCGCTATGTCCTGGATCTCGGCCGGCTGGTAGTTGTGCGCGAGGATGATCGCGTTCCGCTCGCGACGCAGGTCATCGATGCGACTGACGATGTCGTCAGGCACCCTGGTCTCCTCTCGGGCGCTGTAAGTGGGGGGGCTACCGCGCCGTCCCGATGATGTTGTTCTCGGCGTCGACTTTCACGATCTTCGGCCTGAATGACGCGATCTCGTCCTCGTCCACATGGCAGTACGAGAGCACGATGACCACGTCACCCGGGGCTCCGAGACGGGCGGCCGCGCCGTTGAGGCAGACCGTGCGGGAGCCGCGTTCGCCCTCAATGATGTAGGTCTGCAGGCGACTGCCGTTGTTGATGTTCACGACCTGGACCCACTCGTTCGGCAGGAGGTCAACCGCCTCCATCAGGATCGGATCCAGCGTGAGACTGCCTTCGTAGTACAGCACCGCCTCCGTAATGGTGGCGTTGTGGATCTTCGACTTCAGCATGACGCGTTGCACGGTCTGACGCACCTTCTCACTTGCCTTGCAGAGCGGCCTCCCTGGCCGCTTCCGCCCCTTCCCCTGAAAGCCATCATACACCTTGGCGCGACGGGCGGCAGGGGCGGAAGACGGGCTAGTCGGAACGCCCGACGGGGATGAGAAGCAGCGGAGCGTGATCCGCGGGAAGGCCCAGCGCCCGGGAGACCTCGGCGTCCTCGAAAGCGCCGATGGGCACGGCGCCAAGCCCGAGCGAGGTCGCCTCGAGCAACACGTTCTGCGCGACGCAGCCCGCTTCCATGTGCACGTAGCGCTCGGCGCGGTCGCCGTACTTGCCTGCGGTGCGGGCGTACACCCCGGCGATCACCACAACGGCGGGAGCGTCGGTGATGGATTCCTGGTTCAGGGAGGCGGCCTGGAGCGCGGCCCGCCGGTCGCCCTCGGGCGCC
>CAZCER010000643.1:0-3168 GCA_964497385.1 uncultured Armatimonadia bacterium
CACCGGGCGCGCGCCCTCCGGCGCGTGTCCCGACGCGTTGACGGCGTGGACCCGGCCCGACGGCGCATCCCAGATCAGGAAGAACGCGTCCCCCCCCATGGGCGAGGTCTGGGGCTCGACGACGTTCATGACGGCGCCGGCGGCGATGGCGGCGTCGACGGCGTTGCCTCCGGCGCGCAGCGCATCCATCGCCGCGCGCGTGGCGAGGGGGTGGGCTGTTGCGGCCGCCCCCGACGCGCCTCTCACAGCCAGGCGTCCCGTTCCTAGCGGTTGTGCGGTCACTCGGCATCATCCCGGCATCCGGACTTGGGAAACACAGCACCCCGTGGATTCCACCGTCTCCCCGTCCTGCCCTGCTGCGAGCGGAGCCGGTTCCACGCTCCTGACCGTGCGGGTGCGGGTTGTGCTAGGCTACACAGGCGATCCCACCGCGAACGCGTTCGGGAGGCGAGGACATGATCGGCGAACCGGCAAGGCGCCCGCCGAACTACGACGACCCCTCCTGGGGCCGCGCCGAAGCGCGGATGCTCTACGCGGAGCGTCCCGCCGCCGGAGGAAGCGCGAACGTGCTGCTGGTGCGGGTGGAAGCGGACGAGGCGCGCGGCCCTCGCGCGGCGCCGGCGGTTGTCTCCATCGCGCTCGACACCAGCGGCTCCATGGAAGGCGAGCCGTTGGAGGCGGCCCGCAGGGGATGCTTGCGCCTTGCCTCGGCCCTCGCCTCGGCCGACGAGGCGTCCCTCATCGACTGCGGCAGCCGTCCGCGCACGGTGTTTCCGTCCCGGCCGGTTGCGGACCGGGCTCGCCTCCGGAGCGCGCTCGCGCGCCTCCGGGCCGGCGGCGGCGCGGACCTCGCGACCGCGTTGAAGCTCGCGCTGGAGCAGGTGTCCTACCGTCGCGAAGGGGCGTCGCTGCGGACCATCGTCGTCGTCTCGGACGGCCCGCCGACGGGTCGTTTGCGGACCCCGGAGGCGTTCGCGCCGCTGCTCGACGAGGCCGTGCGCGCGAACGCCTCGATCGTGGCGGTCGGAGTGGGCGCGGAGTACGACGTGTCGCTTCTCGGGGAGATGGCTCGCCGGACGGGCGGACGACTCATCGGAGTCGGTTCGCCCGCGGAACTCGAGGAGAGCCTCGCCGCGATCGGGGCCGACCTCGCGAACACGCGCGTCGGGCCTCCGTCGGTCACCATCCGGCTGCTCGGAGGAAACGACGCGGCGCGTTGCGAGGAGGCCGTTACGGCCCGCATTCTCTCCCCCCTCCGAGCGGGCGAGGCGCGCGAGGCGACGCTCGATGTGTCCCACGCGGCGCGACGGCCGGGAACCTACGTGGTGGCCGAGGTCCTGGTCGAGGCTCTCGACGCGGCCTCGGGCCGTCTGAGCGCCGTCACCCTTACCGCGCTGACTCGGTTTCAGGACGGCGCGGCGGAGCGGCCGGACGAGCTGGTCGCCGAAGCTCGCCGGGCGCTCGACCAGGCGCGGGCGATCGCGTCGGCCGGGGGCGCGATTCGCGACAGGCGCCGTTCGGAGGAAGGCGTCTCGGAACTCGCTCGGGCCGCGGCGGCTCTCGAGCGACTGGGACGCGGAGAAGCGGCCGCAGCGGTCCGCCGGGTGCTGGAAGGCGTGGCCTCGGGGCGGACCGCGGACCCGAACAAGGCCCTCGCGCCCGTCGTTCTGGACATAGCCATCGGACGTAGCGCGCCGCCCGGCGCGGAGGCGGTTCAGCGGAACGGGACGGACGCACTCGGAGAGGCGGAGAACGCGGCCACGTGATGGAGACGAAGCGCGACTACTACGAGATTCTCGGCGTGAGCCCCACCGCGGATGTGGACGACGTCACCGCCGCCTACCGCGTGCTTGTTCGGCGGCATGCGGACGACAAGGCGCTCTTCGACGAGATCACCGAAGCGTACATGACGCTTGTCGATCCCGCCTCACGCGAGGCGTACGATCGCTCGCGCGGGCGCTCGGAGGCCGCCGACGGTTCCTCGTCAGCGCCGCAGCGCGCCTCGTCGGCGCCGCCCGGACAGGTGCGGTGCTCGAACTGCGGGGCGGACTCGCCGCACGGCCAGCACTACTGCGGCCAGTGCGGCTTCGTGCTTGCGCCTCCGCCGGTGGAGGGAAGCGGGGCTCCGAAGCTCGGGATAGGCCGGCTGGTGCTTCCGGACCCGGAACCCTCGCTCGCGTTTGAGAGCGACGAGGTTCTCATTGGCCGAGGTCCGGAGTGCCGAGTCCAACTCATCGCCGACCGCTACCTGAGCGGCAAGCACGCGCGGGTGACGGCGACGATGGGCATCTTCTCCATCGAGGACCTCGGCTCCACCAACGGCACGCTCCTGAACGGCGTCAAGCTCGAGCCCCGCAAGCCCGCGCAGCTCCACGACGGCGACGTCATCACCGTGGGGCAGACGGAGATCCGCTTCGAGCTGCGGTAGGGGCGCCGGAACCTCCGGCGAACAGACGCCGGGTGCGTTCCCGAATCAGCGTCGCGCCCACCGGCGCCCGATGTGGAGGTCCGATCGATGCCCACGCCTGACGGCGTTCTCGCCTTGTCCCTCCTCGCCCTTTCGCTCTTGCTCGCGGCCGGGATGGCGACGGCCGATGACGCAGTGACGACCGTGGCTCCCGCCGACACCGGCCAGGCCCTCGTGAACCCGGGCATGGGCTGGACGCTCCACTACTACTCCAACGTGCCCACGAACTACGGCTCGAAGCTCGCACCCGCCGACACCGTCGACGAGTTCCCGGGGCTGTCGGTCGTCTACTTGCGCATTCCCTGGTCCTACGTCGAGCCGGAGGAGGGCGCGTTCAACTGGTCGATCGTGGACGGACCGGCCCAACGATGGATCGCCAAGGGCAAGCGGGTCGCCTTCCGGTTCTCGTGTTGCGAGTCGTGGATGCGCTACGCCACCCCGGAGTGGGTCGAGCGCGCCGGAGCCAAGGGCTACAACTTCACACCGGGCAAGCTCGACGAGGCCGGGCCCTACTGGGAACCCGACTACGACGACCCCGTCTTCCTCGAGAAGCTCGACCGTTTCCTCGCGGCGGCGGCCGCTCGATACGACGGCGACCCCACCGTGGACTTCATCGACGTCGGCTCTTTCGGGGTGTGGGGCGAGGGGCATCTCTGGGCGAGCACCCAGATGGAGTACCAGATCGGAAGAGCGTCGTGTAG
>CAZCER010000644.1:0-3161 GCA_964497385.1 uncultured Armatimonadia bacterium
GCGATATGGGTCGGGTTCTTCGCGGTGGCGTGCGCCACGATGCTCTCCCTCGCGGTCCTCTTGCGACGGCCGTGGATCGAGCACGAGCGGCTCAGCTTCCCGATCGTGCAGCTTCCGGTCGCGGTGACCCGCGAGCGCCGTGAGAGCGTGCTGAACAACCGCTTCTTCTGGATCGGCTTCGCCATCGCGGCGACGATCAGCATCACGAACGGCCTCAACGTGCTGTACCCCCAGGTGCCGAAGTTTGGGCGGGTGAAGCTCGTCTGGCTGCGCGACTTCTTCAGCGCCCCGCCCTTCAACGCCGTGGACGCGCGGCTCGGAGCGTACCCGTTCGGAGTCGGCCTCGCCTACTTCCTCCCGACCGATCTGAGCTTCTCCTGCTGGTTCTTCTTCGTACTGAGGATGTTCCAGCAGGTTTGGCGCGTGTCGTCGGGGTGGATCCAGGCCGACTACTTCGGCGAGCAGTCGATGGGCGCGTGGCTCGTGCTGGTCGCCGCTCTCCTTTGGGCGGGCCGGAAGCAGCTCAAAGGCCTCTCCGAGCGCGCGGTCCAGCAGGAGTTCGCTCGAGAGCCCAAGGAGGCGTTGCGGCGCAAGATCGCCGCGGTCACGGCGGCGGTCGGATTCTGTCTCATGGTTGGCTTCGCGCACTTCGCCGGCCTCCGGCTGTTCTTCGCGCTCCTCTTCTTCATCCTGTACTTCGGCCTTGCGGTCGCGATCACGCGCGTGCGGGCCGAGATGGGCGCGCCCCACGAGATCTACAACGTGCAGCCGCGGGCGCTCATCGTCACCATGTTCGGCACCAGCTTCTTCACAAACGGCGCGGGACCGTTCGGCGGAGGGCATCAGAAGGACCTCGCGGGCATCTCGGCCTTCTACTGGCTGACTCGCGGCAACCGCAACCATCCCATGCCGAACTACCTCGAGGCCTTCAAGATCGGCCAGGTCGCCGACCTGCCCGTCGGGTCGGTCACGTTCGTGCTCATCCTCGGGACGATCGTCTCGATCGTGGCGGCGATCTCGGCGAATTTGCACATCCCGTACTTCTACGGCGGAGTCGCGAAGATCAAGGGCTTCAAGAACTGGGTGGGCGCCGAGACGTTCCAGCAACTGGCCGACTGGCTCACGAACCCTCGCACCCCCAACGTGGGGGGAATCAAGGCGCTGGTGTTCGGAGGGGCTCTCGGGATCCTCCTCTCGCTTCTCCGTGTGCGCTTCGCGAACTTCCCCTTCCACCCGGCCGGCTACGCCCTCGCGACGAGCTTCGCGCTCGACTACTTCTGGTTCTCGTTCCTCGTGGCGTGGATCGCGAAGTCGGCCATCTTGCGGTGGGGAGGGCAGAAGGCGCACCGAAACGCCGCTCCGCTGTTCCTGGGTCTTGTCGCCGGGGACTACTTCATCGGGGCGTTCTGGTCGCTGTACGGGATGTTCAAGGACGTGTTGGTGTACCAGATGTATATCTGAGGCGGACGGCGCGTCCATCCTTCGCCCGCGACCTTGGTCGCATGATGCGACCGGTTGGGGTCCTTCTCCATGCGGCCCCTTCCCAGAGCCTCGCCTCTCTTGCGCGCCGAGAGGGGCGGATCGCCAGGAGGCGACAACCATGACGTTCCCCCCCGATGTTCTCTGGTTCAACAGACCGGCGACCGAGTTCCACGAAGCCCTGCCGGTTGGCTCGGGCATGCTCGGCGCGATGGTCTACGGGGGGACCGCCGAAGAGCGGCTCTCCCTGAACCACAAGAGGCTGTGGCGCGGAAACCAGAGGGGCCACGCGCTCCCTGACGTTGGGGCGCGGATGTCCGAAGTCCGGGCGCTGTACCTCCAGGGCGATGTGCTCGGGGGCGCGGCGCTCGCGCGTGAACTGCTTGACGGTCATCACGACGGGGTCGGCCCGTTCCAGCCCGCCGGCGATCTGCGCGTCGTGACCCCGTGCGACGCCCCCGCCGAATACCGCCAGTCGCTCGACATGGCCTGCGGAGTGCACGAGACGCTCTTCCGGTCGGGCGCCGTCACTCACCGCCGCGTCGCTTTCGCGTCGGCCGTGGACAACGTCCTGGTGGTGGACCTTCGCTCGGACGCGCCCATCGAGTGCGCCCTCACACTTTCGCGCACCGAGGACCCCGACTGCGTGATCGAGGTCGCAGCCGAGGAGCGCGAACTCGTCCTGCGCGGGCGTTTCGTGGAGGGCGTCATGTTCGCCATCGTCACGCGCGCGCACACCAAGGGCGGCAAGGTTGAGGCCATCGAGGGCAAGACCCTCCACGTCCGCGGGGCGACCTCGGCGACGGTCGTCACCACGATCGCCGTCGGGGAGGGCGACGCCGATGTCGTGACTGAGGCCCGGGCCGCGCTCGACGCGGCCCCGACAGATGCGCTGAAGCTGCGCGAGAGGCACGTTGCCGACCACAAGGCGCTCTATACGCGCTGCTCCCTTGACCTCGGTGTGGGGAAGGAGTCCCTCGCTACGAACCGCCGTCGCGAGGCCCTGGCGACCGCTCCCGATCCGGGCCTCTTGGCCCAGGTCTTCCAGTTCGGGCGGTACCTCATGATCGCGAGTTCGCGGCCGGGCGACCCGCTTCCGAGCAACCTGCAAGGGATCTGGAACGAGAGCCTGAAGCCGCCGTGGGACTGCGACTTCCACCTCGACGTGAACCTCGAGATGAACTACTGGCCGGCCGAGGTCGCCAACCTCGCCGACTGCGCCGAGCCGCTGTTCCGGTTCATCGAACTCATGACCCCTGGCGCGCGCGAAGCCGCGCGGAAGCTCTACGGCGCCGAGGGCGTGTGTTTTCCTATCACCGCAAGCGCCTGGGGCGACTGCGACCTCGCGGCGCCGGGCTACGACATCTGGGTCGCGGCGGCGAGTTGGCTCTCGCTGCATCTCCGGGATCGGTGGGACTATGGACGCGATGAGGCGTTCCTTCGCGAGCGCGCGTACCCGTTTCTCAAGGAGTGCGCCCGGTTCTGGGAGACGTATCTCGTCGAGGACGCCGAGGGGCGCCTCGTGGCGATCCCCTCGCAGTCACCCGAGAACGCGGTGGCCGGGCATGTGAAGCCCTCGTCGCTCGTGGTCTCGTCCACGATGGACGTGAGCGTGTGCGCGATGGTGCTGCGGCACGCGCTGGAGGCGCGCAAGGTCCTCGGCGTGGACCCCGAGATGGAGG
>CAZCER010000645.1:0-3160 GCA_964497385.1 uncultured Armatimonadia bacterium
CGGACACCATTCGGTGAGCGCCGCATCGGAGACACGCCCCTCCGCGAGCCGAACACTCTCTCCGTCTATGCTCACGTTCGCCCCCCTGCAGAGGCGCAGAACGCCGTCCGGATCGCTGCTGTACTCGGCGAGTCGGTGTATGCACGGGATCCACGGTCCCTCTGGCAGTTGCGCGTAATCGCCCCAGGTGCAGACGGTAACAAGGAGCCCCTCCGTGCCGTCCTCGCGCGACACCACGCTGCTTAGCTCCGCCCTGACGGGCGCATAGCCGTCGAGTTCGACGAAACCGAGCCTATACGTCGACCAGACCCCCTCGCGCGCATGGACGCGGATCGTCAAATCCACGGCCTCACGGCCGTCGTATGCGGTGCGTTCGGCGGTGACGCTTGAGGCCATCTCGACCCAACGCCCCACCACCTCCGAGAGTCGGCCAAGCGCCGCGAGGTTGAGGCCTACGTAGTCCGCGCAGGGAGCCCCGGCGTTCGACCATTCCCCCCGGGGCTGGACGACCTCCACCATGGCACACTTGTGGATCGGGCCGGTGGAGTAGGCGACCTCGAAGTCAGGGCGGTACAGCTTCTTCATGTAGAGGTCAGTGACGTCATCGAACGGCCTCCCGACGTCGGAGAGGAAGTAGCGGTCCGCGCCGCCCCACACCGTGCATCGTGCTTCGACCTCCCACTCGTCAGCGGTCACGCGGTGACGCTCGACGAACTTCGCCCGACTGCCTTCGCCCTCGCCGAGTGTCGTGAGGGTGAGGATCTCGTCCGCTCGCTCCGGCCCGATCACCTCACCGCCCTCCGAGTCGCCAACCAGAACGCTGGCGAGTGCCCGTCGGCCGACGAACCGCTCCGTGATGGCCGTGAACTCAAAGCCGCACGTCGTATCCTCACGGACGCGGCAGCCCTCGATGACGGCGCGGGCGGTGGCGGCGCCGTCGCCCCACGCCGGGCCGGCGCCCCCCCATGCCGACAGCGCGGCAACGTACAGCACCCATCCCTGAGCCCATGCCCGGGCAACTGACTGATTGCGCATACTGCGTTGACCCTCCATCCCGTAACCGCGACTCGACCCACCCCGCCGGCGCGTGGACTGCGGCTCCTCGCGCCGGCGGAGTCCTGCATACCGCCCAGGCCGCTAACCAACCGGCTCGGGCTCTTCGCCCCCTGGTTCCTCCGGCTCAGGCACGGGGACGTCGCAGACCTCGGCGGTCAGAGCCACGTCGCTCGCCCAGTTGACATCCATGGCGTCCATACGGAGGATCTGGCCGTCGCAGCGCCCGTCGCACCCTAGGTTCGGATCGTATGCGTAGTACTGTACCTCGTAGCAGGCGATCTTCGGGTCGTAGGTCTTGTCACAACCGGTCTTGCCCGTCCCTCCCTCTGCCACCGACGCGCAGTAGGCGACGGTGTTGATCTTGTGGCTGATGCACCGGTCGACGCCCTCGCACTGCCCCAGGGAGCACTCGCGGGTCTCGGCTCTCGGGCACGCCTTCTCTCCCTTCGCGTAGCAGGAAGCCTGGCTCCCCACCGTCCCCGCCGCCGCTGCCTCATCGAGCGGCTCGTACGCGTACCCCGCCGTCGCCAGCATCCCCAGGACCACTACGCACGAAAGCAATACCCATACCCTCATCTTCGTACCTCCCGTGCATGACGCGATGTGCCCGCTGAAGCGAGCACTGCCCACCGTACTGAGGCGCGGACTCGGGAGGGACCTGCCACCCGTGCGATGCTCGTGACGCCCCATCCCATTGCCCATCCTTGATGCTTGGTCCAGAAGGGGGCTGTGTCATCCAGCCCCAGCAACAGCAGACGACATGCTATTCCTCTCTCTCTCTCTCCTTCCGGACTGACACAAAAAAAGAACGCAGAACCACCAACAGGCGGGACTCGGACAGAAGCCCGCAGGCGCTGTCCTGTTCCTAGCCCGGATCGGGTGTCCCCCGCGCAGGAGTCCGCCGCCCCCGCACGGAACCGGCCGGCATTCGCGCCGCCGGGAGGAGTACGCATGGACCTCAAGCACATCCCCCTCAACCGCCCCACCCCGAACGCCGGCGACTTCGTCGCTCATGTTCTCGGGAAGAAGCCCCTCTCACGGCAGCCGCTGATCGAGTACATCGTCGACCCCGTGATCTGGCAGCCGGTCGTGACCGATGTGCTCGGCCGCGAGTGGGTGGAGCCGAGCGCGGGTCGGCGGTCGTGGGAGGCCTATTGGGACAACTTCATCGTCTTCTGGGCCGGCATGGGCTATGACTGCGTCCGCCTTGAACTCGGCCTCCCCTTCCGAACCCACGGCATCGTCGGCGAGGACGCCACGATGCAGGGCGGCCAGCGCGGCTGGTGGGATGAGCACACCGGCGCGATCACGTCCTGGGAGGAGTTCGAGGCCTACCCCTGGCCGCGCGCCGAGGACGTGGACCTCTCCGCCCTCGAGTACATCGACTCCCACATGCCCGACGGCATGGGCCTGATCTCCTGCCACGGCGGCGGCCCCTTTGAGCACCTCTCCGCGATCCTCTCGTACGAGGGCCTCTGCCTCCTCCTGCACGATGACCGCGATCTTGTGAAGGCGGTTTCCGACCGCATCGGGGGGCTGCTGGAGGGCTACTACAAGCGCCTCCTGGAACTCCCGAGCCTGTGCATGGTCCTGCAGGGCGATGACATGGGCTTCCGCAGCGGAACGCTCATCGCGCCGGACGACCTCCGCAATCTCACGCTCCCATGGCACAAGCGCTACGCGGCGCTCGCCCACCAGGCCGGGAAGCCGTATTGCCTCCATTCGTGCGGCATGGTGATCGACATCATGGAGGACCTCATCGAGGACGTTGGGATCGACGGGAAGCACTCCTTCGAGGACGCCATCGTCCCCGTCACCGACTTCCATGCTCGCTACGGCGACCGCATCGCCACCCTTGGCGGCGTCGATGTGGACGTCCTCGGTCGCGGCAGCCAGGAGCAGGTTCGGGCGCGCGTCCGTGAGATCGTGGACGCGTGCGCCCCCAAGGGCCGCTATGTGCTCGGGTCCGGAAACTCCATCCCCAGCTACGTCCCGCCCGAGAACTACCTCGCGATGGTCGACGAGGCGCTCCGGCCGCTCGGGTGAGAGGGTGCGGCCCCCCGGTTCGCGAATGATGGAGCGGGAGTGAGACCCATGCTGACTG
>CAZCER010000646.1:0-3158 GCA_964497385.1 uncultured Armatimonadia bacterium
AGCTGGCTCATGATGCGTATGCTCTCGCTTAGGCCAAGCGCGCCTTTTCGTTCCAGCGCGCGATCGAGCGTCTCCCCCTCCAGATACTCCTGCACGAGGAAGAGCTGGCCGTCCGCCTCGCGGAGATCAAGGGTGCGCACGACGCCCGGGTGGCTCACGGCCGCCCCCGCCACGGCCTGGCGACGGAACCGCTCCCGTGCGGCCTCCGGCGCGGAATCGGGCGCCACGAAGCGCTTCACGGCGACGCGGCGGCCCAGCGCCTCGTCCTGCGCCTCGTACGTAGCGTCAATCCCGCGAGCGATCTCGCGGGTTAGGCGGTATCGTCCGGCAAGAAGCTGCATCCGCGTCTGGACCATTCCGGGCGCGCGTCAAGAACCGGATCCGTTGCGCCGCGGCCCCCGTATCTATAGCATTCCCAAGCCCGCGCCACAAGCGCGCCCGCGGATTGCGCCGGCCGCGCCGGGGAGGGGAGGCGAGCCGGGCAGCGTAGATCGAGAAGTGGAGAGTGATCCGTGGACGCGCGTCGCACAGGCCTCATTGTGCTCCTGTCCCTCCTCGCCGCCGTTGTCGGCGCGGCGGGCGGGGCCTGGATGGCGCGCCGCGGCGAGGATGCCGCGCCGGCGACGACGGTTGAGGTCGCGTCGGCCAGGGAGAGCGATCCACAACGCGCTCGCCCGCACGAGGCGGACGAACCGCGGCCGGCGATGGACGACTACGAGTCGGGCGCCGGCCGCATGGCGCCGCTCGCCCCGAGCGACGCCCCCGCGGCGAGCCACAAGCCCCTCTCCGAGAGTCGGCGCCCCTCCGGACGTCCGACGCTTCGCCCCGACGGGACGTTGCGCGTGGTCGCGCTGGTCGAGGGCAGCTTCGCCATGAGCCACCCCGAGTGGGCCGCGCTGGTGCGTGAGCGGATCGCCGCGGCGGGCGCGCTCCTCGACCAGGCCGCCGGCATTCGCGTCGAACTCGCGGCCGACCCGATCGAGTGGCAGCCCTCCTCCGCCTGGACCGGCATCGAGGAACTCCTCGAGACGATCGACGCGGACTGCCGCCCCTGGCTCGCCGAGCACGACGCCGACCTCGCCATCGGTTTCGCCGCGCAGCTCGGACCGCTCTCGAGCGGCGACCGCTGCGGGCTCGCGCGCGTGCTCCGCGACACCTGCGTGGTGCTCGATCTCTCCACGACCGCGATGACCGAGGACCTCTGCCGCGTCACCGTGGCGCACGAGATCGCGCACTGCTTCGGGTGCTTTCACGTCGACGACCCGGAGAGCATCATGGTCCGGCAAGCCGGCGACCGGATTCCCACGCGATTCGATGACGCGAACCGGCGCGTCCTTGAGCTGACGCGGGGCCTCGATCTCTCCGTCGGCCAGGAGGCGCTCCCCGAGAGCGTCGTCGTTCGCATCGCCGAACTCGCGCAGGACTACGGCCATCCCGGGGAGGCCAACACCGGCGCCGGGGCGCTGGAGTGGCGCGCCTACAAGGCGGAGGACCTCAAGGAGCGCATCCGGCTCTGTCGCCTTGCGCTGAAGTACGATCCCCTGCTCGGGCGCACCCGCGTGAACCTCGCCGACGCCCTGGCGCGGACCGACCACACGGACGCCGCGCGACGGGAACTCCGCCGCGCCCTCGCCGACCAGCCCGAACTCTGGGAGGCCGAGCCCGTGCGGCTCCTCTGGGGCGCGCTCTGCCCCGATGAAGAGCCGCCCGCGCCGTCCGGAGCCGACGAGGATGCACGATGAGCCTTCTGGACACTCGCACCGCGGCCCCGTACTCCGTCATCGTGAAGCCGGTCAGCGCGCGCTGCAACCTGGCCTGCCAGTACTGCTACTACCTGCGGGTGTCGGGCATGTACCCCGACGCCGGCGACGCGCTGATGTCGGACGAGGTCCTCGAGGTGTTCACGCGGCAGGTTCTCGCCGACAGCCCCGGTCGCGCGGTCTTCGCCTGGCAGGGCGGAGAGCCGCTCCTCGCGGGGGTCGAGTTCTTCGAGAAAGCTCTCCGGCTCCAGAGACGGTGCGCGGCGCCGGGCCAATCCGTGCAGAACACGATCCAGACCAACGGCACGCTCATCGATGAGGCCTGGTGCGAGTTCTTCCGCAAGCGCGGCGTACTCGTCGGGCTTAGCCTCGACGGTCCGGCCGACCTCCACGACCGCTTCCGCCGGTACCGCGACGGAAGCCCCGTCCATGCCGACGTGCTGCGCGCCCTCAGGCTGATGCAACGGGAGAACGTGGAGTTCAACGTGCTGACCGTGGTGAGTCAGGCGAACGTCGACCACGGCGGCCGCGTCTTTCGCTATCTCGCGGACCTCGGCGTCAACTGGATGCAGTTCATCGCCTGCACCGAGCGCCGCTCCGACGGCGCGCCGACGAGCCACTCGGTGGACGGACCCGGTTACGGGCGCTTCATCTGTGAGGTCTTCGACGCCTGGTGCCCCGATCACGTGGGACGCGTGTCGGTGCGCATCTTCGAGAACATCGCGCAGCGCGCGACCGGCGGCCCTCCCGAACTCTGCATCTTCAGCCCCACGTGCGGCACGGCCGTCGTGCTGGAGGCGAACGGGGATCTCTACGCCTGCGACCACTTCGTCTATGAGGACTACAAGCTCGGGAACGTGCTCGAGACTCCCATCCGCACGCTTGTCCGAGGGGAGCCGTGCCAACGGCTCGCGGCCGCGAAGATGCAACAGCCGGAAGCCTGCAAGACCTGCCCCTACGAAGGGCTCTGCTACGGCGGATGCCCGAAGAACCGGTTCGACCCGGTCACGCGCACCTTCGGAGACCCGGTCCTCTGCGAGGGCTACCGGATGCTCTTCGAGAAGGCCTTCGAGCCCATCCGCGAGATCGGCTGGCGCGCGGTCCGCGGCGAGCCGCTCATCCCCCCGTCCGCCCCGCCGACCCCGGCGAAGAAGAGGAAGCGATAGCCGTCCACCGAGCCCGGCCATCCCTGCCCGCCCCCCGTGGCGCCGGCCTCCGCGCCGGTGAACCGTGTCGGGTGGGCGAGGCCTCCGCGCCTCGCGGCTACGCTGTCGCGCACTCTGGGTGAGCGGGAGACGGAGCGCGGGCGTCTTGCCCGCTCCAACACTCGGGTAGGCGACGCGTCCCCGCGTCGCGCCGATTCGGTCGCGCATTCCGATCCGGCCCGAACCCTTGGGT
>CAZCER010000647.1:0-3156 GCA_964497385.1 uncultured Armatimonadia bacterium
CGTGGACTACGTCGTTGAGGTGGATGTCCCGCTCCCCACGGTGGAGCCCCCCGTCTGGAACGCGAGCCAGGAGCGCATCGGGGAACTTATCGCCGAGCACCTCATCGAGGACGGCAGCACTCTGCAGGTCGGGATCGGCGCGCTGCCGGACGCGGCGGTCGCGAAAGCGGTCGAGTACGGCCGCAAAGACCTCGGAGTCCACACCGAGCTGTACACCGACGCCCTGATGCGCGCCACGGAGGCGGGAGCGATTACGAACCGCTTCAAGCGGATCAACCCCGACTACTCGGTCTCGAGCCTCTTCATGGGCACTCAGGACCTCTACGACTACATCCACGACAACCCTACCGTGCAGGGCCGGCCGAGTTCGTACACCAACAGCCTCATGAAGATCTGCCAGAACCCCGATGTGGTCGCGATCAACGGCGCGATCGGCGTGGACATGAACGGAAGTGTGTTCGCCGACTCCCTCGCGGCCCGGAAGATCTACTCGGGCTACGGGGGCCAGTGCGACTTCATGCGCGGCGCCTCGCTCCAGGGGCCGACCGGCAAGTCCGGCAAGGGCATCATCGCGATGGAGTCGACCTACATGAAGGGCGATGAGCTGCGCTCCAAGATCGTCCCCCTGCACACCGCCGGCATGAACATCACGGTGAACGCCGCCGATCCCACCTACATCGTGACCGAGTACGGCATCGTCCGTCTGACCGGACTGAGCCTCGGCGAGCGGCTGTGGGCCCTCTGCGCGATCGCCCACCCCGCTTTCCGTGAGCAGCTCCACAACGAGGCCATCGCCGAGGGGGGCCTGTGCACCTACGTATCGCCCCGCGCGCGCCGGCGCGGGCTTCCCGACGGGGTCATTGTGCAGGTGGAGTAGGCTCCGCCGGGGCGCGGGCTTCCAGCCCGCCTGATGCCTGGGTAGGCGACGCGTCTCGCGTCGCGCCGATGCGGCCGGGCGCTCGGAGCCACCCGGAACCGCTCGCCCCGACCGTACCGAGGGGCGGCTCGGGCGGCATGGCTTCGCGTCCCGCTCTCCCTCGATACGCCCGCACACCCCGCGGGCTACTCGGGATGAGCGGGAGGGGCGCGTCACTGGGCCGAGGGCGATACCCGCACATTGTCAATCGTCGCCCAGGAGAACGCGCCCTCGGCGGGCTCCAGGCTGTACCGAACGGTGACCGCCCCGCCGTCAGGTGCGACGAACTCCACCGACACCGTCTGGTAGCCGCTCTCCGGCGCGTTCGAGGCAGAGCCGAGGACCTCCCCGTCCTCCGCCTGCAGCACGGCCGGCCGGTGCGAGGACGCGCAGGCCGCCGTGAGCCGGTAGCGCTTGCCCGACGCGAGGCCCTCCACGCGCTGCCGCATCGTCGCGGGCGGCCCGCCCTCGGGGATGTTCAGAAACCCGTTCCGCACACCCCCGTCGGGGTAGTTCGTCTGGACGCCGACGTCGGTGTCGGGCTCGCCCTGCCATCCGTCGAAGTGCCCCTCCTCGAAGCCGCCGTTCCGCACGAGGGGCGCCGCGGTCCCGGTGTAGGTGGCCGTGAACGTCGTGATGGAACGCTCGGGGAGTTCGACCGCGAGGACGCTCGCCGCCTGAAGCGGGGGGAGTTCCGCGAGGCGCTCCGTCTCCGAGGTGCGCCACGCGCGGATCTCCGAGAGCCCCTCGAAAGCGGAGAGGTCATAGGTCGTGGGCACGGCCGCCTCGGTCGGGTTCACGGTGACGATGACGAGCGTGCGCGACGCCTCGTCCACGTACGCCGTCGTCTTGAGCGTCGCCCCGGTCGCCTCGATCAGCCGCACGCCGGGCCGGGCGAAGCGGCTGTACTGGCCGAAGGCGTAGTAGCCCGGGTTCGGCTCGAGCCGGCCGTCGGCTTCGTGGAAGAGGCACGCGGGCTCCCAGAGGCACCACGCCTCCGCGCCCATCACCCGGTGCGCCTCGTGGAGCTTCCCAGCGACACTGAGCGCGAGGTCCATGCCGTGGCTCGTCCAGTCGCCCCACTCGCTCATCCAGAGGGGCCTCTGGTGCAGGGACGCGCGCCGCCGCCAGCTCCGAAGCGCCCAGTCGCTCACGATGTACTGATGGCACGTGAAGTCGGCCATGGCGTCGTAGGCGGCCCCGTCCGCGAGAAGGGCGTCGAGGTAGTCCACACCGTTTCCGAACGCGGCCTCATGCGCCTGGACGCGCACATCGAGCCCGCGCGCGCGGAGTTCGGCGTCGAGCGCGGCGATGAGGACCGCCGCCTGGTCGGCTTCGAAGTGGCAGCCGTCCTGCCCGCCGCCCTCGCGCCACCAGTTCGCCTCGGGCTCGTTGATGGGGCAGATGGCCTCGAACGGAACGCCCCACGCGTCGCGGTAGTGCTCGACCACGTCGACCATGTGCCGTGCGAAGCGGGGCTCCTTGCCTGCGAGGAGGTTCGAGCCGCCGCCTCCCGCTCCGGCGGTGCAGCCACTCACGGTGAGCCACCAGGGCGGGCTGTTCCAGAAGGCGACCATGGCGGCCCCGCGCGCGGCGGCGCCCTGCGCGAGCCAGAGCGACGCCTCGTGCCTCTCCCAGAGGAACTCACCGTCCTTCGGTTCGTACCCGATGGGGTCGAGCCGCCCGCCGGGCCGCCGGTCGAAGTGGCTATGGCCGGGTGCGTCGCCCGCGCAGATGTACGTGCGGCAGATCGTGAGCCCGAGCCCGTCACCGCCGAGGGTGTAGAGCCGGTCGAGGAATCGCGTGCGTTCCTCCTCGGAGAGGCGCTCGTACCAGGGCACGATGTTCTGGTCCATCGAGCCCTGCCCGTATCCGAGCACGGTTTGGTAGCGGATCGAGGGCTCGAGCACAACAAGCGTCTCGCCCTGCGCCCCTGCTGACTGGCAGAGGGCAAGCGCGAGAGCGGCGCCGGCGACGAGAGCACGACAGGATGCGTTGGTCATGCGCGGACGATTCGCGCCCGGCCGCGCGGGGCCTGCCTCCCCCACGGAGCGCGGGCGTCCTTGCCCGCCTCCATGGTCGGGTGGGCGGCCCGTCCCGGGGCGCGCTGGCCCACGCCCCGTCCGCCTCGATGACATGCCCCCTCCCCGCGCGAAGCGCCGCAGTATCCCCTCCCCTGCGGGAAGCAACGGGGTACCCCCTCCCCGCGCGAAGCGTGTTGCGGGGAGGGGGGAGGGGGA
>CAZCER010000648.1:0-3133 GCA_964497385.1 uncultured Armatimonadia bacterium
GAGGACGAGGTGGAACAGGCGGGCAATCAGATCCTTGGCGGGTTGGTCCTCCAGGTCTCCCTCCAGGCTGTACCGCTTCTTGAGCGCCTTCCAGACCGATGGCGACAGATTGGCCCGGGTCTCGGGTTGGTGGCCGTTCCAGAGGTCGTCGTCGCGCGCCGTGTCCACCACGTGCACGGGGAAGCCACAGGCACCCCAATCGCAGAGGTGCAGATCGAAGAGCGACCGGCACATCTGGGGCCGCGTCTCGGAGGCCCGCCTCGCTCCGGGGGTGGCGATCAGGAACATGTTGTCTGGTAGATTGGCTGACAGCTCTGGCCGCCAACGGTTGAGGAGCTTCGAGTCCGGCTGGTAGTAGATCCAGCGGATGTCCAGAGGGAACAGGACGTACCTCAAGACCCGCGTCGGCGCATACGTCGACCCAGCGCGTAGGTCGGCACGAACCGCCTGCGGGTCATACCCGGCTCGCCGGACGCATAGTTCGGGATGCGTCTCGCTCAGTTCGGCGAACGTCATGTCGGAGAAGTACTCGCGCATGCGGCGCTCCAGTGCGATGCGCGAGTGATCGACGATACTCCCGGTGAGTCCTCGGTTCGGATTGACTCCTTGGTAGTGGACCGTGAAAGCCTCGTCCAGGCCCACCCAGTCGTCATACCCGTTGCGAGGAGGAGTTGGGGCGAAGAGCCAGCGACGCCTCTGTGAGGTGTGATAGGTCTCGTAGCGGCGTGGGCCTTCGGGGCGCTCGACCGACGCCTTGCGGCGTTTCGGGGACCAGCGCTCCATCTCCAGTGAGGCAAGCAGGGCATTGCGCTTCGCCTTCGCACGCCCCCAGAAGTCGCGGAGATGGACCGGCGTGCGTTCCGGGGCGGTGGGCTCGCCGGCGCGCTTCAGCAGTGTGATGACGGCCGTGCCGACCTTGATGCCGGCGCCAACGCTCGTCCCGAACGCGGTCTCGCAGGAGTCGCCCCACGGAGTGCGCTCGCTCGCTATGCGGTGGCCGTGCAGATTGTCCACCCACACCTCATCGAAGGTCCGCAGGAGCGATTCACGCATGATGGGGTGAGAGCGGCCGGTCAGGTACGAGGAGTTGGAGATGAAGCTGACGACGCCGTGGGGCGCGTGCTCGCCGATGCGCATCTCGGCGAGCCGGAAGAAGCGGATGTAGAGGTCGTCGAGAAGGTGCTTCCGGACGCCCCACTGCGTGTACAGCGCGCTTTTGCCAACCTGTCCGCGACGCGCGTCGCGACGGATGCCCTTGTAGTGGTCGACCAGGTCGGCTTCCTCCGCCATCGGTACGCCGGTCCAGCGGTCGTAGGGCGGGTTGCCGAGGATGACGATGATCTTCTCCTCGGTCTTCACCCGACGGGCGGCGTCGTGCTCCTCCTGGAGTTCGGGGAAGTTGAGCTTGAGCTGCTCCGCGCCTTCCCAACCGGTCAGGGCGTTGGTGAGGAAGATCGCGGGACGGTGCTCGTCGTCCGGCGCGACGCCCATGCCCGCCATCATGAGGTAGACCTGCAGGTGCGCAATGACGAAGGGCGCGGTGAGGATCTCGAAGCCGATGACGCGCTCGCAGAGGGCTTCGCGCAAGCGGGCCGCCCGAAGGGCGCCGGCCCCCGCGCGGTCGAGTTCCTCGGCGATGCACCGGAGCACCTCGAGCAGGTACGCGCCTGTGCCGCAGCAGGGATCGAGCACCACGACGCGTTCATCGGCGAAGCCCGTCGGGCAGCCGAGTTCGTCCCGCAGGAGTTGGTCGACCTTGCGCACCTGGTAGCGCACGATCTCATCGGGGGTGTACCACACGCCCAGGCGCTTGCGGAGTTCGGGGTCGAACGACTCGAGGAAGGGCTCGTAGAAGTAGAGTATCGCCCGCGTCTCAGGGGCGGAGTCGGGCTCTCCTTCGGAGTGGTCCAGAGACGGCCGGAAGCGAGCGAAGAAGCGGTCGGCGTCCACCCGAGCCAGGGCCTCTTCGGCATGATCGAGGTGCTGGCGCAGCCCGAGTTCCTTCATGCGGGACGGGTTGCGGAACTCATGGAAGAGCCCACCAAGGAACGGGATGCGCAGGTGGTCGGCGCAATCCTCCCACCGAAACTCGTCGCGGGCCCCCGACGTGCGCCAGAGCGTCCAGGCCGCGAACAAGCCGTAGAACGCCGTTTGGACGAGCGAGGAGCGCAGGAACTCCTCGCCCTCTTCGCCCTGAAAGCGCATCCCCAGAGCCTCGGCGAAGTCATCAAGGAGCCCGCGCACCGCCTCGGTGAACTTGCGCGGGAGGCCGTCCTTGGCGCGACGCGCGAGTCGCGCGAGAACGCGGGCCAGCGACTCAGGCTCGGCTATAGGGGCATAGCGCGTGACGGCGGTCTCGAGGAGGTCGGCGAGGTGGTCGAGGGAGACGGGGTCAGGAGCCTCGCCACGGAGCAGCGACGCCTCCGACGGCCAGAGAGTGACTCGGTCCTCCAGCAAGCGGTTCTCGGGAGGAACCGGCCCGAGTTCGCGGTGCGCGGGATCGACCGTCAGCAGCCCGACCTCTCGGACGTTGCAGAGCAGGACGGCCGGCGTCTGAACCAGGTAGCGGCCGATCTGGTCGTTGCGATCGGTTGAGGCCGCCATGTCGTCCAGCGAGACGGATGGCAACTTGACCTCGGCCAGGACGACGGCGAAGTCGCCGGGGCCGTCGTAGAGAGCCAGGTCCGGAACATCCGCGCCGCCGCCCGGACGCGCTTCGCCGGTGTTGGCGCGCACCTCAAACGGAAGCCCGCGCCACCCCATCGCCTCCTCGACGAGAGCCGCGATGGGCGCGTAGTAGGTCGCCTCCGTGGTTGCGTGGCCCGCCGCGAGTTCCGCGATGGTCGCGCAGTGGCGGAGGGCTTCTCGATGCATTGCGCTCAACGAACTCCCCCATGTGCCACACGGCTTACGGGAGTCCGTGCGGGCAAGAGGAGATTCGCGAGAGCGGTGCGTCGGCCCTTCCGGGCGCCGCGACGAAGAGCCCCCGAGCAGAGCGGTTCGGCGGAGGGGGAGGCGAGCAGGTCCATGAGATGAGCCGGGCCCATGCCATTCCTCGCCGCGCGCCTCGCTAGGGGATGTACTAGTTCCGAGATTCTGTCACCCTATTGGTTCTGAGAAACTGTCACCGCGC
>CAZCER010000649.1:0-3132 GCA_964497385.1 uncultured Armatimonadia bacterium
TGACGCGGCGCCGGGGGGCGCCTTCGGGAGCGGACGGGGGCGCGAGGACGGGAGCGAGATCGAGACCATGCGCCTTCCAGTGATCGATGGCGTCGGCGGTCTCGAGCAGTTCGCACCGGCCCACCATGTCGTCCACCGTGCGGAACCCGAGTTCGGCCATGATCTCGCGGAGTTCCTCGGCGACGAACACGAGGTAGTTCATGACGTGCTCGGGCTTGCCGGCGAAGTTCCTGCGGAGCGTCTCATTCTGGGTTGCGATTCCCACGCTGCAGGTGTCGAGGTGGCACTTCCTCTGCAGGGTGCAGCCCATCGTGACGAGGAGGGCGGTCGCGAACCCAAACTCCTCCGCCCCGAGCAGGCAGGCGATCGCCACATCGCGGCCGGTGCGGAGGCGACCGTCGCACTCGACGACGATGCGGCTTCGCAGGTCGTTGAGCATCAGAGTCTGCTGCGTCTCCGCGAGGCCGAGTTCCCACGGGAGCCCCGCGTGCTTGATGGAGCTGATGGGGCTTGCCCCCGTGCCGCCGTCCGAACCGGAGATGAGCACGACGTCGGCGTGCCCCTTGCTCACGCCGGCCGCCACGGTCCCGACGCCGATCTCCGAGACGAGCTTCACGCTGATGCGCGCCTCGGTGTTGGCGCAACGGAGATCGTAGATGAGCTGCGCCAAGTCCTCGATGGAGTAGATGTCATGGTGCGGCGGCGGGGAGATGAGCTGCACGCCGGGGGTGGAGTGGCGCACCTTCGCGATCCACTCGTAGACCTTGTGCCCGGGAAGCTGCCCGCCCTCGCCGGGTTTCGCGCCCTGCGCCATCTTGATCTGCAGTTCGCGCGCGTTCACCAAGTACTCGCTCGTGACGCCGAAGCGCCCCGAGGCGACCTGCTTGATGGCGCTGGAGCGCGAGTCCCCGTTCGGAAGCGGCGCGAAGCGCTCGGGGTCCTCGCCGCCCTCGCCCGAGTTCGATTTGCCGCCGAGGCGGTTCATGGCGATCGCGAGGGTCTCGTGCGCTTCCTTGGAGATCGAGCCGTAGGACATCGCGCCGGACTTGAACCGCTTCACGATTTCCGACGCCGGCTCCACTTCCTCGAGCGGGACGGGAGGCCGGTCGGGCCGGAATCGGAAGAGGCCCCGCAGGGTGGAGAGACGGCGCGCCTGGTCGTTCACCAGCCGCGCGAACTCGCGGTACGCCTTCGGATCGTTCCGCCGCGCGGCGAGTTGCAGCGAGGCGATGGCCTCGGGGCTCATGAGGTGGCGCTCGCCGTCGCGCTGCCACTGGTAATGCCCGCCGCTGGGGAGGGTGGGCGAGGCGATCGAGTGTCTGGCCGAGAAGCCCGAGCGGTGCCGCTGGGCGGTCGAGTCCGCGATCTCGTCGAGCCCGATCCCGTGGATGGGGTTCGGGGTTCCCGTGAAGTAGGCGTCGATCACCTCGCGAGCGATCCCGATGGCCTGGAAGATCTGGGCCCCGCGGTAGCTCTCAAGCGTCGAGATCCCCATCTTCGACATGACCTTCAGGATCCCGGCCGCTCCGGCGCGCGCGTATCGCTCGCACGCCGTGGGGACGTCCATGCCCTCGATGTAGCCGTCCTCGACCAACTCGGCGACCGAAGCGAACGCCAGGTAGGGGTTGAGCGCGCTCGCGCCGTAGCCCACGAGAAGCGCGAAGTGGTGGGTCTCACGCGGCTCGCCGGACTCGATGACGATCGCGACCTTGGTGCGGGAGCCCTCGCGGATCAGATGGTGGTGCACCGCAGAGCAGGCCAACAGAGCGGGGATCGCCATGCGCTCAGCGTCGACGCCGCGGTCGGAGAGGATGAGGATTCGGTCACCGCGGTCCGCGGCGCGGGACGCTTGCTCGCAAAGCGTCGTGAGCGCCTCGGCGACTTCCTGTCCCGTCGCCCCGGCTGGGACCAGGGTCGAGAGGGTGATCGAGGGGAGGGCGTCGAGATGAAGCCGTCGGATGCTCTCGAGCTGCTCATCGGAGAGGATGGGCTGGTCGAGTACGAGTTGGCGGCACTCCAGATGGGTCTCGTCGAACAGGTCCTGTTCGGCCCCGATGCCGATCCGCAGCGAAGTCACGATCTCCTCGCGGATGGCGTCGAGCGGGGGGTTGGTCACCTGGGCGAAGATCTGCTTGAAGTACTCGTAGAGGAGCCTCGGCTGATCGGAGAGCACGGCCGTGGGACAGTCGTCGCCCATGCTCCCCACGGGCTCCTTCGCATCTTCGGCCATCGGGCGGAGGATGCGCTGCAAGTCCTCGTGCGTGTACCCGAACGCTTTCTGGAGGGCCAAGAGCTGGTCGTCGCGCGGCATCGGAGGCGCCGGAGCCGGAGGGAGATCGCCCAGATGGACGACGCTCCGCTTGAGCCATTCGCCGTAAGGCTGGCGCTGGCAGATGGAGGCTTTGAGTTCCTCGTCGCCGACGATGCGGCCCTCTTCGGTGTCCACCAGCAGCATGCGCCCGGGCCGCAGGCGGTCTTTGAGGACGATGCGCTCATCGGGGATCGGCAGGACCCCGATCTCCGACGCCATGATGACCAGGTCGTCGTCGGTCACCAAGTACCTGGCCGGTCGGAGGCCGTTTCGGTCGAGTACGGCGCCGACCCGGACGCCGTCGGAGAACGCCACGAGAGCGGGGCCGTCCCACGGCTCGACCATCTCGGCGTGGTAGGCGTAGAAGTCCTTCTTGTACTGGGGCATCGACTCATGGTGCTCCCACGCCTCGGGGATCATCATCATCATGGCGTGGGAGAGCGAGCGTCCGGTGTGGAGCAGGAGTTCAAAGGCGCGGTCGAAACAGGCGGAATCGCTGAGTCCGTCGTCGATGATCGGGATCAGGCGGTGTATGTCTTCCCCGAAGAGGGGGCTCCGGAACTGCCGTTCACGGGCCCGCATCCAGTTGATGTTGCCGCGGAGGGTGTTGATCTCCCCGTTGTGACAGAGGTGCCGGAACGGGTGCGCGAGGTCCCAACTCGGGAATGTGTTCGTGCTGTAGCGCTGATGGACGAGCGCGATGGAGGTCTCCACCCTGGGGTCGCTGAGGTCGGGGTAGTAGCCCTCGAACTGACCCGCGAGGAGCATGCCTTTGTAGACGATGGTCCGGGCGGAGAGGGAGCAGACGTAGAAGGACGAGG
>CAZCER010000650.1:0-3121 GCA_964497385.1 uncultured Armatimonadia bacterium
CCCTCCGGCTCGCGCCCGCGGAGAGGAACCTGGCCCGAATCGCCTCGAACAAGGAACTCGAGGACGATCTGCGCCGGGCGGCGTCCCAAGCCTCCCGAGCGCTGTCGACGGCCTACGACAGCTTCGCGACGAGGCACGCCTCCTACAAGGAGCGGGCCATCTCGGACGTGTCCGTTCCTCCTTGGGAGTGGTTCGACGACCCGGAGCCGCGCGTGCGCGCCTTCGCCGCAGAAAACGCCTTCCCGGCTGAGGAGACCGCGCTTCGCCTCGCGGGCATGCTCCGTTCCGACCCCGACCCCACCGTGCGAGTCGCCGCCGTCCGCGCTCTGCATGGAACGCGTCCACTGCCTGACGCATGCGTGGCCGCCGCGCTGGCCGCCGCTCTCGACCGTTCGGAAGCAGCCGAGTGCCGGCGCCGCGCTCTCTGGTTCCTCCGTGAGCGCCTGCCCGAGTCCGACGCCGCCTCCCAAGAGGCGCTGCTCGCCCTGGCGCTCGACGAGGCCGAGAGCGACGTCCTCCGCACCGAGGCCGCCAGCCTTCTCGCGCGGCGCGATCCCTTGCCGGATCCTCTGGTCGACCGCCTGATTGCCGTCGCTCAGGGGCCGAAAGCCTCGCGCGCCGCAGAGGCGATCGCCGTCCTGGGCCAGTGCAAAGACCTCCGCGACCGGCTCGCGCCCCTGATGGTCGCGGCAGCCGAAGCCCGCACCGACGGCGAACTCGACGGCGTCGTAGCCCTGGCCCTCCGCGACCTCGGAGGGCCGCCCGAGGTCGCCGGACCCTTCGTTCTTCGCCTCGCGACCGACGCCGACTCCCCCGCCCGTGAGGCGGCTCTGGAAGCCATCCCCTCGGTGGGCCTCGATCCGGCCGAGGCGCTTCCCGTTCTCCTCAGAGCCCTCGGGACCGGGGACTCGCCCTTCGGCGACCCCGGACCGGACGCGCAACTCGCTCTCAGGGCCCTCGCCGGATTCGGGCCCGCCGCCGAGCCTGCGCTCCCTCGCGTGTGCGCGCTCTGCGCAACGGACGCGCAACGCAACGCGGCCTCCAGTGCACTTGTACAGATCGGCGTTGCCTCGCCCGAGGTCGTCGACGCGCTGACCGAGGCATGGCTCGCGGACAACTTCGGCTCCATGCTTGGCGGTGGGGCGCTCCTGAGGCTGCCGATGCCCGACGACCAACGCGTCGAGATGCTCCGCACCGCCCTGCTGCGCGGCGCCACCCGTCCCTCTGCGCTCCCCGACGTCGTCGCCGAACTCCTCAACTACGGCGACGTCGGCGTGGAGGCCGTCCGCGAACTCGCCGCGGGCGACAACGGCTGGGCCGCTTCGTGCGCGACTGAGATCCTGGAGAGGATCGGGGCCGCCGAGACGGAGTAGGCGCGACCCGGACGCAACCAGCGGACCACCCGGCCGGTGAGGCGACACGCACCCGTCTCGTACGCCGAGGCGCCTTGGCCGCGCCCTGTGAACGCCCCGCACGTCGGGAGCGTCAGTCGCATTGGCAGGGCCGGACGGCAGCGCCCCGGTCCTTTCCTGACTCTGTCTGGCAGTACGCCGGCATGCCGGCCTCGGGGAGGCACATGGTGGCCACTGGTTCTCGGGCAACACTCGCTCTCGCCGCACTCGCGTCGCTCTGTCCGCTCGTGTCGTCCGCGTTCGCCCAGCCCGTCGATGCGCCGATCTGGCCCATGGCGGGCTACGACCTCGCGAACACGAACGGCGCGCCCTGGGCCACCTCATCGGCCGGGCACATCGCGTGGAGTGTGAACCTCGGGGATGGCCCGTTCCCCGAGCCGGCTCGCCGCTCGCCTGTCGTTGCCTCCGACGGGACCGTCTACGCGGTCACCGAGGGCGGATCGCTCTATGCCATCGCGCCCGACGCGGCTGGGCGGTGGTCGGCCAAGCTCGGCGTCGAGGCCCCCTCCTCCCCGGCCATCGCGCCGGACGGGACGATCCTCGTCGTCGCCGAGGCCGGCGAACTCGTCTCCGTGAACCCGGCCGGTGAGATCGTGCGCCGCACGACGATCCCGCCGTGCAAGGCCGATCCCGTTATCCTTCCCGACGGACGCGTGTACCTTGCCTGCCTCGACAGACTGCTCGTGCTGGACGCTACCGGCGCCGAGGTCTGGTCCTTCCCCGTCGAGGGCGAATGCTGGGACCGCCCCGCGCTCGACGACGAAGGGACCGCCTACCTCGCTAGTACGGCGGGTCTCCTCTACGCCGTGGATGCAAACGGAGGGCAGGTCTGGCGCGTCGAGACGGGCGGCGCCGTCGAGCATGCGCCCTGCCTCGACTCCGACGGGCTCCTCTACGTCGGGGTGTGCGGGCGCCATCGCAAGCTCGGTGACGGGCGTCTCCTGGCGTTCGACCGGGACGGAGCGCGCGTCGCCGGCTGCCGCCTATCCGCCAGACCTGCCGCGTCGATGACCGTCGCCGCGGGCGAGGGCCACGTCGGGGCCGCCGACCCCTGGGGCACGGACTTCCGCGATGGTATGGAGTCATTCCGACTCCCTCTCACCACCCCACAGGACGACACGCAACCCACCCGCCTCGGCGAGACCACCTGCCGCCCCCTGGGTTCGGCGTCCGGTTGCGTTCACCGGGGCTCACCGCAGTGCATCCGCTGGACCGGCGGCGAGGGCACGGAGCTGTCGCTACTGATCAGCGGCGATCCGACCGGCATGGCCGCGGCGCCCGACGGAACCGTCTACGTCCTGACCACCGGCGGCGTCCTCTACGCCCTCGCCGACCCTGACGACCCCGCGACCGAATGGCCCTACGCCACCGACGATACCTGGCGCATCGTCCGAGGTCTGATACTCGGCGACGACGCCCATGAGGTGAACGCTCTCCTGGAGGAGATCTCGCACATCCTGGAGCGCACCACCGAGGCGTGCGCCCTCGAAGCCGTCCCCGTGGCGCCCGCGCTACGGCGGACGGGGAGCATGTCCTCTCTCCCCGCCGAGACTCGCGAGCAGGCGCGGAGCCTGGGCAATATCCTGTACACGCTGTACGGTCGCTGGCTGACCGGCACTGGACGGGACCGCGGCGGCGCGTTCGACATCGACCGGTTCGACGGTCCCCCATTCGAGTGGCTCTCGGACCCGGAACCGGCCGTGCGCCTG
>CAZCER010000651.1:0-3114 GCA_964497385.1 uncultured Armatimonadia bacterium
CCGGATCATCCGCTCGAAGGTCTCGAGGTCATCGGGCATCATGCCGAGTTGACCCAGCGGCCGGCGAGCCGCGGTCTTGTCGAGAAGGCGCATGACGACCTTCTCGCCGTGGTAGGCGGGGAGCACCGAAACGCGGAGATCGAGGTCCTTCCCCACGAAGTCCCGCGCGTTGAAGCGCCCGTCTTGCGGGACGAAGCGCTCGGTCGTGTCGAGGTTCGAGATGACCTTGATGCGCGCCACGACGTGCGTGTGCGCCTGCTCGGGAATGGTGCGCCAGTCATAGAGCGTCCCGTCCACACGGAACCGGATGACCGTGTGCTTCTCGTAGGGCTCGATGTGGATGTCGGAGGCTCCGACGCCCATCGCCTTCATGAGCATCATGTTGACCAAGAGCACGGTCGGGCCCTGATCGATGAACTCCTTGATGCGGCCGACGTCGTCGTGCTGCATCGCCTGGAGTTCATCGGCGGTGAACTCGAACTCCACCTCCGGCGCGTCGGCGGCCGCCGCCGCGGCTTGTTCGCGCCTCGTGGTTGAGGTCGGCATCGCGCCGGCGTAAGCGGTGCGCAGAGCGTCCTCGATCGCGCCCTGGTCGGCGACGGCGGCCTGGACGGGCTCGCCCACGGCGGCGCTCACGGCGTTGTAGGCGGTCTTGTCCGAGGGGTCGGCGAAGGCGACGGTGAGGCCCGTCGGGCCGGTGGCGATGGGGATCGCGAGGTGCTTCCAGGCGATCTCGGGAGTCAGGCGCTCGACGGCGTCGCGCTGCGGCTTCCGGGCGGCAAGGTCGACGAACTGCGCGCGCGTGACGCGACCGAGGACCTTTCCGTGGAGTTGAAGGGTCAGATCGCCCTTCTTGTAGAGGATGTGCGTGAACTGCGGCTGCGGGTTGGCCTTGAACTCCTCGAGGGCTTCCTTCACCGCGCGCTCATCCGCGTACCCTTGCTGAAGCAGCCACCCGGCCAGTTGTTGCGCTTGCTCTACGGTCATCGACGCACCTCCGAGGACACCCGTCCCCCCGCCGCGACGGGCCATTACCGCGTGCAGATTCCCTCGGCGGCCGGCAGTCCCTTCACGATGCGCCGTCGCCCTCATGCCGGAGCAAGGGTTCGGTCGGCCTCTCGCGGAAGCGTCCGCCCCACGAGGAGGGATCGACCATGCCGACATCGGTGCTGTTCATCGGGGCCCACTGCGGGGATGCGGAGATCACCGGTGGGGCGGCCCTTGCCCGTGCGGTCCGTCTGGGCGGCTCGGCGTCCGTGCTGCACCTCACGCCCGGTGAGAAGGGCCACCCGAAGCTCACGCCCGAGGAGTTCGGCGCGGTGAAGCGCGAGGAGGCCGCGGCCGCCGCCGAGGCGCTCGGGCTCGCGCACATGCGGGTGCTCGCGCGGCGCGACGCGGAGATCCTCGCCCACGACGAGTCACTCGTCGACGAGATCGCGGCCTTCATCCGCGTCGCGAAGCCCGATGTGATCCTCACCCATTGGTCGACCTCGATCCACCCGGACCATGAGGCCTGCCACATCCTCGCTCAGCGCGCGGCGTTCAAGGCGGGCATCAAGTGGCTCAACCCGGAGACCGAGGCGCACTGGGCGCCGAGGACGCTCTTCGCCGAGAACTGGGAGGACCGCTTCGGCTTCGTGCCGCAGACGCATCTCGACGTGGCCGAAGACTGGGAGACTTGGCGCCAGGCGGCGGAGTGCTACTCGCTCTTCCGGGGCGAGGTCGTCTCGTTCCCCTATGTGGAGTACTACGATCACCTCTCGCGGGTGCGCGGCATCGAGGCCGGCGTCGAGCGAGCGATCTCCTTCTCGATGCTCGCCCAGTCCAACCGGCGGACGGTGAAGGAGTTGTAGGGGGTCGCTCTCTCCTACCTTGCGGGACGTCGGAAGCGCACTCGCACAGCGTACGGAGGGGCGAACGGGGCGCGGCGCCTGACCGGGCGCCAGGCCCGACGCCACGCCTTGCGAACGTCAGGTTCCATGGGTATCATGAGGGCACCGAGACCCCGCGTCCGAAGGGTCCCTGGATTGGGGCCCAGCCGCTCCGTTGGAGCAGCCGGAGAACCGGCTCGTGCGCTTGTAGGACGCGAGGTCGCCTTTCCTCACCGGGGCGGGATCACCCGCACCGCATCCAGCCTCTCCCGGAGCGTTGTCTGGTAGTACTCGCTGTCGGCTCTTCCCGGGTCGTGCAGCCTCGCGACGGCGCCTGCCAGGACGTCAGCCAGCTGTGCGAGGGGGTTCCGCTTCGTGGCGAACCTCACAGGCCCGACCCCCCTCAGGTTCGCGCGTAGCCACCGAGTCTGATGACGTCCGTCCATGAACAGCTTCACAGCCCCAACCTCAGCCAGTTCGCCGAGACGCAAGAGCCGCAGCGCGTGCAGTTCAAGCTCAGCGGGGCTTCTCGACAGCCTCAGGCCCGGGGGGAGGCGGTGCTTCTCCACGACGACCGCGCGGACGCGGAAAGGGCAGTTGCGGACCGCGTCCACAAACCCCTCCCGCCACGCGCGCTTCATGTCCGCGAAGTGAAACGTGAAGTTCTCGCCTTTGCCGAGCCTCGCTCGGTACGCTTGGACCGCGTCTGCCGTCGTCTCGGCATCGGCGGGCGACGCGAAGACAACAGCCACCACCGCGAAGGTCGGCGACGCCCCCGCCTGCGTTGCGAGGCCCGGATCGCCGGACTCGTCGAGGTATACGAGCTGCCGCTCGGCCATGCTGGCGATTGTACCAGAGAGCGCTGCGCGTGGTTGGGGCGCGGTCCACGGCGCAGTGGGACCGCACAGGCCGCAGGTGCTCGCAGGCCCCGTCACTCCTCCGGCGGAACCGAACCTCCGAGTAACGGAGGTGTCCGCCGATGACGGCACTGCTTCTCGCGCTTACGCCTGGCGGTCCGACCCATTCGGGGAGCCGGATCCCACGCGGGCGCCTGCTCCTGGGGTTAGCGGTGGCGGGGGCTCTGTGCGTGACGGCGCTCGTGGTGTACCCGCGGCTGCAGAGGATCCTCTTCGTGAACTCGTGGGTCGGAGTGTCATTTGCCACGGCCGAGTGGCCGGACGGGGAGGTCCCGCCCGTCGACTCCATGGACGCAACACTCCACCTCTGGCGTGACGGGACGGCC
>CAZCER010000652.1:0-3113 GCA_964497385.1 uncultured Armatimonadia bacterium
TGATGAGCCAGGCCGCGCTGGCGAGCATTCCTTGCACGGTCTCGCCCGCGCCGCCGTGCTCGAAGCCCATGTCGACGCTGCGGGGCGTCGCGCCGGTGAGGGTCTTCATCTTCTCGGCCCACTCGAGGTACCGTCCGCGAAGGCCTCGGTGGCGGGTGATGTTCGCGGCTCGGAGGAGGTTCCAGGAGTAGTGCGGGCCGGGCAGGCCTTTGAGGGACATGATCGGTCCCCCACCCTTGCTCGCCCACCAGAGGCCGTCCTCCTCGCTGTAGAGAGACGTCATATAGGCCTGCGCCGAGAACTCGACCTCGCTCTCAAGGTGTCCCCTGGGCAGGGAGGCTGGCTCGATCACGCCGTAGAGGTCGAGCCAGCGGTCCATCGCATCGAGCGCCGTGGTGGAGTCCTTCGAAGCGAAGATGCGCGCCGACAGCGTGAGAGGCCGGTTCGCGGGAAGGTCGTAAGGCGCCGAGGCCGAGAGCGCGTTCTCCTCGACCCAGCCGCCGACCGCGTTCGGGACGAACAGCCCCATCGTCGCGGCGCGGTGGCCGTCGAGATAGCCGGGGCAGGAAAAGACCGCGGACGGTCGGTCATGCTCCCCGTCCCAGGGCTCGTTGCAGTCCCAGAGGAGCCCCACGGTCGCGGACCCGTCGCTCGCGCTCATGAGGGGGATGGTGATCTTGTTGGGGTGCGGCGCGTGGCGGACCTGGTCCGCGTGGCCGCGAGCGATGTCGAGGCACGAGGACGACACTTCATCGCCCTCCAGCCACTCGAGCCCCGGGAAGAGCGCGTCCGCCCCGAGAGTGACTACATGCAGGCTGGGGCCCTCGAACGCGCGCACCCGGCGGTTCCGATTGCAGCGGACCTCGGAGGCGATGCGGATCGCGTCGACGGTCTCGCCGATCTCGATCTCGACCTCGAGCGTCCACTCGGCCCCGCCGGAGTCGCGGGTGCGACCCTTGAGCGCGAGCCCCGCGCCGGCGGGCTCCGGGATGACCGTGAAGCGGAGCGTCTCATCCTGGCCTTCGGAGTTCACGATCATCACGCGCCCGAGATGCGGCATCCAGGCGACGGGCTTCCAGACCTCGCGGTCCTTCTGCACGTCGATGCGGCACGCGCCGAGGTCGGCCCCGATCGGCAGACCGACCAGGCGCAGGTTGCTGTTCCAGAGGAGCGTGGTCTCGCCGTCACCCACAACCACGAGTTCGCTCGTGACGGGCCACTCCTCGGCTCCACGCCGGGCGATCCCTCGCAGCGCGGTGGAGTGGGTCTCCCGCAGGGCGCGCACACGGAAATAGTGGCTCGCCCAACCGCGGGCCGGTACGGGGCCGGGACCGGGCAGGTCGCCCACGAGTTCAAGTTCGGGCGGGAGGGTGACCTCGAGGGACACACCGGGCGCATCGGCGGGGCCGTGGTTGTAGGCCGAGAGCGTCACCGTCGTCTCCTGCCCGACGGTCAGGACCGAGTCCTCGGCCTGGAGCGAGTACACGTCGAGAGTGGGCTCCGCTTTGAGCGGGACGGTGATGGGGTCCGAGCCGTCGGCAGGGGACGCGGTGAGGCTGAACACGCTCCCCTCGGGCACGGCCCCGTTCATGCGCCAGTGGAGGTGCGTTGTCCCGCCCGGTTCGAGAGTCGAAGGCGTTTCGGTCGTCCCGACCGGTTCGAGCGCCACGCCGTCGGGCCCCGTTACGCTGACGGTCGGCGCGGGGAGAGGCTGGTCGCCGGCGTTCGCGATGCTTGCGCGGAGGATGTCCCGACCGGGGAGGACGTCGAAGCGCGGGATGGAGAGGAACGGGCCGACGGTCTCGGCCCAGGTCACATCATCGAGGATCCACTCCGCCGACTGGCCGGTGACGCGCGGCGAGATGTGGACCCACACCGTGCCCTCCATCTCGCGGAAGTCGTAGGCCACGACGCCCTCATGCCACTGACCGTCACCGTAGTGAGCGCTCGGCACCTGGAACTCGGCGCGGCGGCCGCCTTCCTCGAGGGGCTTCGCGCTCATGGGGATGATGTAGAGGGTGAGCACGGCGTCCGGCGAGGCGGAGGGGACGCGGTACCAGAAGCGGATTCCCCCGACCAGCCGGTCGAGCATCGCCCCCCGCTTGCCGCTCAGGGGCTCCCACGCGCGGTTGAGGCCGACCTCGCCTTCGGTCTCCGGCGTGCGGGTGATGAGGACGGCTCGCTCACCCGAATGCGCCTCGGCCGTGCTCGTGACCGCGCCCATGACGCCCCAGTCCACGGGGGCCCCGTTCGCGTCGAGTTCCTCGAACCCGCCGTTCGTGACGACATCCTGGGCGAACACGGCCGAGGTGCACAGAGCGACGACAGCCAGGGCGAGCGCTGGGCGGAGCGACATGGGACGGCCTCCTCGTTGCGGCTTGGTCGGAGGCGAGTTCCCCCTGGGGGCGGGCGATCCTGCCGGGGCGTGGGTGCTCAGTCGGTGTGGGGCGGCGCCGCGTGGCTCTCGATAAGCCATCGGTTCAGCCGCAGCAGGAGATCCTCGCGCGTCTTCCGGTAGCTGGGCTCGTCCCAGACGTTCCGGAGTTCGTGCGGGTCGGCCACGAGGTCGAAGAGAAGCGGCAGGCCCTCATCGGGCCCGACGATGAGCTTCGCGCGCGCAGTGCGGATGGTCCGCATGGATGCGAACTCGGCGAACACGGCGTCTCGGAGCGGCTGCTCGTCCGGCCCGGCGGGCCTGGGTGAGAGCGCTCCTTTGGGCCGGGCGGCGCGGCGCTCATCCGTCACCCGGGGCAGGCGCGGGGCCTGCAGCGTGGGCGCGGTGAGCGACCCGCCCGCGAGCATCCCGTGCGGCACGTACGTCGCGGCGGGCGAGGTCGTCTCCCCGCGGAGGAGAGGGGACAGGCTCTTGCCCTGCATCGCTTGCGGAGCCGGAACGCCGGCCGCATCGAGAAGGGTCGCGGTGAGATCCATCGTCTGGCTCAGCGCGGAGCACGTCGCGCCTGCGCGCGCCCCCTCCAGCCCGTGGAGGATGAGCGGTACGCGGAGCAGCGGGTCGTAGGGATAGCCGCCCTTGAGGATGCAACCGTGATGGCCCATGAGATCGCCGTGGTCCGCGGTGTAGACGATGACGGTGGGACCGTGCTCCCGAGCGG
>CAZCER010000653.1:0-3111 GCA_964497385.1 uncultured Armatimonadia bacterium
CGCGCCTCCGAGATCGGCAGCTACCTCTACTGCCGCCGCGCCTGGTGGTACCGCAAGCAGGGCTTCGAGCCCGAAAATCAGGCCGAGCTGGCCGCCGGCACCAGCTTTCACCGCCGCCACGGACGTAAAGTGATTGCCTCCGTCCTGATGCGCTACCTCGCCCTCCTGATGGCGCTCCTCGGCCTCGCCCTGCTCGCCGCCTGGTGTACTGCCCATCTGGGTTGACCCATGCTCTACGCCGCCCTGCTCCTCATCCTCCTCGCGCTGCTCTTCCTCTGGCAGTCTTCGCGTCAGCGGCAGGAAGCCGGCGTCCCGAAGGCAAGCCGTCTCCCGCTCCTCCGGTGTCTGATCGATGGCCTCGAGCAGCTCCAGAAGCCCACGCGCCTTGCCACTGGAGTCCTCCTTCGCATCATCCTCCGGAGCCGACGCGATCACCTCGACGGCTCGCGCGAAATCGAGCGCGGCCAGCCCTCGAGCCGCCGCCGGCAGGTAGTGAGACTCGGGGCGCTCCGCACTCAGCAACTCGGTGACGAGGCCCTCGGCGAGCGCCCGCGCCAGGTCCGGGCGGACGGGTGCAAGGCCCCGCACCAGTCGGAAGTCCGCGTCCAGGTAGCGCTCTGTGTCCGCGTCGACCGCCCGCGCCGGGCGCAGAACCGCCTGAAGCGCCAGATCGTGCGCCCTCGGGTCACCCAAGCGCTTCGCGAGACACGCGAGGGCGGCCAGCTTGGCCCCGGCCGAGGAGGGCGCCCACCGCAGGTCGTCGCTCCCGGTGGCGTCGATGGCCGCGCCCAGCATCTCGGAGACCCGCGCCGCGGGGGCCACGGTGGCGAGCCGGGCGTACGCGACGCCACGTGAGGAGGGTTCCTCGATGCTCCGCGCCAGCGCGACCGCGTCGTCAAAGCGGTCCGTCGGGAACCACGCCACCGCCGCGGCGGTCGCCTGCTCGCCGCGGTCGGACGACTTGAGTCCCCTAAGGAGTTCGACCGCACGGTCCGGGTCATGGGCCGCCAGTCTGCGGGCGATGTTCCCCATATGGCGCGCCGCCTCGGACTCGTCGTCGATGGTGCTGAGTAGCTCCAGAGCCTGGTCGAGATCGACCTCGGAGAGACACGCGGCCACGCTTCCTCGGGCGAACCCGGCCCAGCCCGTGGCGCTGATGCCCTTCGACTCCTCGGCCGCGGCTCGGACGGCTTCGGCGCCGGCCGGGTCGCCGGCTTCGCGGAGAAGGTCGCCGGATAGGGCGGCGTAGCAGACGCGGAGCGGGGCGTCCGTGATCCCCTTGGCGAGGTCGAGCGCGGCCCGGGCGCAGCGCCCCGCAAGGTCGGGGTCCTGGGGAAGCGCCTTCCGCGCGGCCTCGATGAGGACCCATGTCTTGTGCATGGGGTCCTCGCCCTGCCCGATGAGTTCGAGGGCGGCGTCGAACTCGTCCTCGAGGTGCGCCGCCCCGAGCGCGACCTGCAGCTCGGCCGCCGCGTCGCCTCCCTCCTGGGCCTCCGCGAAGGCGGCCTCGGGGTCAACGACCACGAGCCGTTCCAGCAGGCGCTCGCGGTGGAACCGGGCACTCGAGTCCTTCCCCGCGGCGCGGCTGGTTCGGAGGCACTCCATCAGGACCGGCTTCACCAGCGCCCACGCCTGGTCTGAGGACAGCGGCTCCGTCGCGACGCCCGGATCGGCCGGGCCGAAGCGGAGAACGGCTGCGTCATCGCCCGCCTGAGCCGGGGCCGCGGCCACACCGAAGTCAGCGTGCTCCCCGACCAGGCAGACGGCCGCGTTCTGCAGACCCTCCAGACGGAAACGGCCCGCGTCATCGGAGACGGCCCTCGCGGCGGGCTGCGTGCCCGAGACACCGTAGACGGTCACCCCCCCAAGGGGCTGGCCATCGGGATCGAGAACGGTCCCGGCGAGGGCGCCGGTCCGCCGTTGCAGCGTGAAGGTACCGAGGTCGGTGATCTCACCCGCCTTGAGGGTGACCATGTCCGTCTGGACGCTCGGAGCGTTGGGGGAGCGGATGTCCAGGTGGTACTGGCCGTCGACGGAGAGCCCCTTGAGCAGGAAGACGCCGTCCTCACCGACCGCCGGTCCGTGCTTCCCCGAGCCCGTGTCGCCTGTCCACCACGTGTACCAGACCTCGGCGTCGCGGGCCGGGGCGCCGTCATCGTAGAGGAGGGTCGCCCGAAGCCCGGAGAGCGTGCCGGGCTTCAGCACGAGGGTCGCGGTGCGCTCGCGCGGCACGACGATCGGCACGGGACCGTCGGTCGCCAGCTCATCCGTAGAGGCTTCGAAGCGCCAGATGCCCTTGGACGCCCACGGCAGCCACACGGTCCCCTTCTCGTCACTCACCTGCTCCTCGTAGGACGACTCCCGGTCGGGGCCCACCCACCGCACCCGTGCGCCCTCGACCGGGTTGCCGTCGGTGTCCACCACCTGCAGCGTCACAGTGTAGGAGCGCGGGACGCGGATCTCGCCCAGGTCGATGGGGCTGTCACCAACCTCGAGTTGTCCCTCATGGTTGTAGTTCAGGAACACCGGTTCGGGGTCGGACCGCTCCGCATAGCCACTGAAGCCCATCTCGCCGGCGACGGAGTAGACGGTGAACCGACCGTCGGCGTCGGTCTCGGCGCCGCTCGAGTAGACCGTGTAGCCGTCCCACTTCTGGATGCCGAGCGCGAAGCCCTCGATCGGCTCACCGGTGTCCTCAGCGACCGCGCGGCCGGTGATGGGCGCCGTGGGCAGCGGCGTGATCTCGAGTGATGCCTCCTCACCCGGCGACACGCTGACACCACGGAAGCCGAGGATGTGCAGGTCGTCCAGAGGCTGCGTGGTCGCGTGGAAGCTGTAGGCCCCGGCCGGTAGTTCGGGGATCGAGAACGCGCCGTCCTCGGCGATGGCCGCCGTCGCCCGCGCCCATCCCCATTCATCGTGGGCGCTTAGGTAGAACTCGAGCACGACCCCCTCGAATGCGGAGAGGTCGCCCGATCCCGTCAGGTGGCCCGACAGCGACCCGGCGGGCGTCAGGCGAATCTCGGCGGGGGCGGCCTGTGCGCGGAGCGTTCGCGCTCCGAAACCGGCGGCCGCTATCTCGAGGTCCACCTGCGCGCCCTCGGGCATGTG
>CAZCER010000654.1:0-3108 GCA_964497385.1 uncultured Armatimonadia bacterium
CCGCTCCTCCTCACCCTTGCGCAACAGCGCCTCCAGGGCCCGCGCCGCGGTCGAGACGTCCATCGCGCCCACGCTCGCGGCGGCGCCCTTCAGGGCGTGCGACACAAGGGTCGCGGCGTCGCGCCCACTCGACTCCAGCGCCGCCCGAACCCTCCCCGCGGGAGAGCGGAAGTCGCGCAGAAACCCCACAAGGAGGCGCCGGTACGCGGCCTCGTCCCCGCCCAGCCGCGCCAGCGCGCCGCCCGTGTCGAGCACCCCTCCGTCCACCCCCGAGCCCGAGATGGGCGGTGGCCCCGACGTCAGATCCGAAGCCTCCCCGAGCCCGCCGATCTGCAGCGAGAGGCACTCCCCCAGCACCGCGTACAGCCGCTTCGGGTCGATGGGCTTCGTGATGTACTCGTCCATGCCCGCGCTCAGACACTGCTCCCGCGTCCCCGCCATGGCGTCGGCCGTCATCGCGACGATCTTCACTCCCGCCCGACGTGAGTCGGTGCGGATGAGCTGCGTCGCGCGGTACCCGTCCATCACGGGCATCTGCACGTCCATCAACACCGCATCCACGCACGGCAGCGCGTGCTCGCCGCAGACCGCCGCCACCGCGGCCTGGCCGTCGCCAACGCACGACACCGTCGCCCCCGCCCGTGTCAGAAGCTCCCGCGCAACGTCTTGGTTCGTCCGATTGTCCTCGACAACCAACACGTGAACGCCCGACAAAGGAAGCGGCGCGGACGCCAAGAGCGACTCGCGCTCGCCCCCGGCCGGCCCTCCGCCGCCCAGGACCTGCACGATCGTCTCCCGCAGAGCCTTGGCGGTAAACGGCTTCGCCAACGTCGCCGAGACGCCGGTCCGTCCCGCCGACGCCGCCTCCGCCTCCGTCGCTCCCGCCGACAGCAGCATCACCAGATGAGCCTGCGCCGTCGTCGGATCCTCACGGAGCCGCCGCACGAGCCCCGCCCCGTCCATCCCCGGCATCTCCGCGTCCACGAGCGCCAGGCGGTACGGCGCCTCGCCCACGTGCGCCGCGCGTGAGATCTCCGCGAGCGCCTCCGCGCCGCTCGACACGGCGCGCGCCCGCAGACCCAACGAACGGGCCATCTCCGTGATCGCCTCCCGCGAAGACGCGTTGTCGTCCACCACCAGCGTCGGCGCGCCCGCGTACTCGCCCGCCGACTCCGAAGGGTCGGCTTGCGCGCCCGCCCGAAGACGCACGGTGAACCGGAACAAGCTCCCGTGACCCGGCGCCGGCCCGACATGGATCCGTCCCGACATCATCTCCACAAGCTGCCGACTGATCGCCAACCCAAGCCCCGTGCCCCCGTAGCGGCGCGTCGTCGACCCGTCCGCCTGCGTGAAGGGCCGGAAGAGGCGCGCCGTCTGCTCCGCGGTCAGACCGATCCCCGTATCCCGCACGGCGAACTGGAGCACGACCTCCCCCTCCGAGCGCGAGACGACCCGCACCGAGGTCTCCACCTCGCCCTCCTCCGTGAACTTCACCGCGTTGTCCCCCAAGTTCGTCAGGATCTGACCCAGCCGGAGCGGGTCGCCGGCGAGCAGACGCGGGACGTCCGGAGCTACGCGCAGAACGACCTCCAAACGCTTCGGGCGCGCCCGCAAGCTCAGCACGCGGCAAAGAGCCCCCAGGACGTCGTCCAGATCGAACTCGACAGTCTCCAATGTCAGCTTCCCGGCCTCGATCTTCGAGAGGTCCAGGATGTCGTTGATGAGCGCAAGCAGGCTGCGGGCCGACGAGTCCACCGTCTCGAGGTGCCGCCTCTGGGTGGGCGTCAGCGCGGTCTCCAGACAGAGGTGCGTCATCCCGAGGATCGCGTTCATCGGCGTCCGGATCTCATGGCTCATGTTGGCCAGGAAGTCGCTCTTCGCCTGGCTCGCCTCCTCGGCCAGGATCCGCGCGCGACGGAGTTCCTCCTCCACGCGGCGCCTCTGCGTGATGTCGCGGAACAACTCCTCGACGTGCGTCGGCGTCCCGCCCTCCTCCGCCGCCACGCGCAGGTCCGACTCCACCACGATCGTCTCTCCGTCGGCCCTTACCATGTCCGTGTGCCAGCCCCGTACCTCGCCCTCGACGAGCACCCGAGCGATGACCTCGTCTCGAGCCGCCCCGTCCGCGAACAGCCTCCGCGCGTCCGTCGAGAGCAGGGCGCCCGATCGCGCGTGCCCGAGCATCCGAACCGCGGCCGGGTTCATCATCACGATCGTCCCGTCGACCCGCGTGCGCAGAAACCCGTCCTCCATCCAATCGAAGATCTTCCGGAACTCCGCCTCACTCGCCCGCAGCGCCTCCTCGGCCCGCTTCCGCTCGGTGATGTCCCGGGCCGACGCCACCACCGCCGCCACCGAGCCTTCCGCGCCGAACTCCGGGCAGACCTGCCAATCGATCCACACGCCGTTCGGAAGCTGGAACTCCAGACGCGCCGCTTTGCCGGTGTTCACAACCCCCTCCATCGCGCCTTCCCACAGCGCGCAGAGGTGCTCCGGAAACCCCAGTTCGCGGTGCGTCTTTCCCATGAACGCGCTTGCCGGCATGTCCACCTGCCGCACGATGCTCGGGTTCACATACAGGTGGCGGCCCTCCCGGTCCAGCCGCATGATCACGTCGTACGAGGACTCCGCCAGCGCGCGAAACGTCTCTTCTCCCGCCCGCAGCGCCTCTTCCGCTCGCAACCGCGCGATCGCCGCCTCCACGTGCGCCGCGATCGTCTCCAGCACGTTCCGGTCATCCGCCGAAAGCTCCCTCGGCGAACGCGACGCCAGATAGATCGACGCGACTACCGCGCCCCCGGAGCGGATCGGGACGATCGCCGCCGTCCTTCGCTCCATCGAGCCGTCCATCGCGGCAAGACCCTCGTACGCCGGCTCCGGCCGCAGAAGCCGCGCGGCCCGCGCGCCGCCGCTCGTGAGCCGCTCGAGTCCCAGACGCTCTTCGTCCCGCATCCCCCGATGACAACGCATCAGCAGGTCGCCGGACCGCGCGTCCGCCGCGTACGCGCATCCATAGTCCAGCCCCGTCGCACGCAAGCCCGCATCCAGACACACGGGCAGAGCTTCCTCCAGCGAGCCCACCGACAAGAGCGCCTGCGCGAGGTCCCG
>CAZCER010000655.1:0-279 GCA_964497385.1 uncultured Armatimonadia bacterium
CTCGGGGATGCGACGTGGCTCACCCGCCTCGCGGATCTGCCGGCCGCGGAGCGGCTCTGGCCGACCACGATCGGCGCGCGCTCCTACCAGGCGGAGACCGTCCAGCAGGCTCTCGCGCTCGAGATCGAGGCCGGAGTGTCTCATCTCACGCAGCCGGGCCCGGGCATCTCTGGGCTCATCGAGGCAGAGGGAAACGCCGAGAGCTGGCTCGGCGAGGCGCCTCCGGCGTCCGCGGCGGGCCCGTCCCCGGCTTGGGTCTCCAGCTACCTTGATCGTCAA
>CAZCER010000655.1:289-3105 GCA_964497385.1 uncultured Armatimonadia bacterium
AAGCGCGCGAAGGCGGAGGGCGAGGCGCGGCTGCTCGCGTGGGTCGAGGGCGTCGTCTGGGACTACGCACGCGGGCTCGGGTACGCGCGCACGCTGCTCGAAGGCGCCCGCTCGAGAGCGGAGGCCTTCGTGCGCGATGTGCTGCGCCGCGAGGCCGACGGCGATGTGACCCCACCCGATGAGGACAAGTTCGTCCGCCAAGCGTTCGAAGCGCGCGAGGATCCGGTCGCGAAGGGGCTTCTCGTGTTCACCGGGAGCGCATCGCGCATCGCGAACCATCACGCGAACCTCGCGCGCGGAGAACTCACCCGCTACTTCCAGGACCGGCTCGCGAGGCTCACGGCGAAGCGCAAGATCGAGCTGCTGGAGGCCCTGGTGCTCCGCGAGGACTCGGTGCTCGGACGCCTCTCTCGGCGGCTCGCGAACCTCGCCGACTATCTCGCGAGCGCCTACCGGCCCGAGCGCGAGGCGGACCTCGACCGCTTCCGCGAGGACGCCGACCGCAAGGCTCTCGGCAACGCCGCCATCCGTGTAACCCTCGAGGACATCGACCACTACGCGCGTCAGTTCCTGGGCTATGACCTCGGTCTGGAACCCGCGGAGACCGCGAGGCACCAGGCGAGCCTCTTCGAACGCCTTGCCTCCGAGCATCTGGGCGCCCGTCCCGGCGGCCCCGGCGACGCCGACACCGTGGGGGCGCACCTCTTCCGCAAGCCGCTCAGCCGCGACGGCGAGAGCGCGCTCGACGGGGCTTACCAGGCGCGCGACGCGGCGCCGATGTTCCGCGGCCTCACCGCCGCGGTGCGGCGGTACTTCATCGGGACGAGCCCGGTTCCGCTCGGGGCCGAGGCCGAAGCCGCGCTCCGCTCCCGCATCGCGCTCGAGGACCTTACGGAGCGTCTGAACGTCTACGCGGTCAGCGCGCTTGACCGCTTTCGCGACACGGCTCACAAGGAGCATCAGCGCTGGGAGGACAAGCTGCAGGCGGCGATCCGCGAAGCGCTGCCGATGCTCCCCATGGACTTCAACCTGCACAGCTACGCCTCGGTCGCGAGCCGCCCGTCGCGAGCCGGGTTCTGGGGGATCTGCCCCGTGCGAGCGCGTGACGAGCAGGGGATCGAGAACCCCGACTGGGCGACCGTGCGGCGCCTCATGGTAAATGTGCAGAACGAGATGGCCGGCAGCGGCCTCACGGACGGCAAGTACCCGGTGCTTCTCCCCACCTCGCAGCTCGAGCGCGGCCGCATGAGCTTCATCCTCATCCAGGGCGCGGTCACCACGGACGTGATCCAGGGGTACGCCGCGAGCGAGCCGGGGCAGGGAACGTCCTTCCGCGACGAGCGCGTCCGGGCGCTGCACGTGCGACCCTACTCCTCCGTGAGGCCCTGGTTCCTGCCGCCTCGCGCGCAACTCCGTAAGGCGAGCCAGCTCTACCTCATGGCTCGCATCCTCGAGGTCTTCAAGCCGGTGACCCAGCGCTACGAACTCGCGCTCCCGCCAACCGAGCACGAGCAGGCCAAGACGCTGCGGCTCTCGCGCGACCTGATGCGCGGCGCCCTCGAACTCATCCGTGAGCCGGGGGCGCTTACGCGGCTTCAGAACGACCTCCTCGACCGAAAGATCGAAGCGCTCGGGGGTGGGCAGTCGCCGGCGCTCGCGCGGCTGATCTTCTGGGACACGTTCGGAGTACGGTACGTCGAGGAGGACCTCGGACCCGGTGTGGAGGCGCCCGCGCTTGTGGAACGCCTGAACATCCATCGCATGCGCGGGGCGGTCGGGCTCGAGGATGAGGCTCTTGCGAGCGGTCGGAGCGCGGTCGAACTCGAACTCCAGGTCGCGAAGCAGATCGTCTTCGACTACCTCGAGTCGCGCGACTGGCTCGTGGAACACGTGCTCCGGCAGAAGAGCCGCCCCGCGAGCTTCAACGTCCAAGCGCTCGCACCCGACGGCCCGTGGCAGTGCGTCGTCTGCCGCGCGCGCTTCGACGAGCCCGAGGAGGTCCGCGCCGGCGCGAAGTGCGGGAACTGCGGGGTCGAGTTCTTCTAGTCTACTGAGCCCTTCCAAGATGGTGTACGGAGGGGCCCAGAACCGGCGCCACGATCCGTGGCCTGCGTCGTGCGTGGAGCCGGAGGCACACCGCTTCATGCAATGGGCCGGTTGGGGTCCCTCCAAACCCCACGCCAACCGCTCCCTTCGCGCAGGGCTCATGAGTCGAGCGCCCGGTCCTTGAGCAACGTGTAGCAACCGAGCGGGTTCTCGAAGAACCACATCCGGGCGATCTCGAGGGCGCGGTCCTCAGTCATGTCGCCGCGCTTCACGCGCCGGGCGAGCACCTCGGCGATGTCTTCTTGCGCCATCCGCAGGTGCCCCACGACCTTCTCGACCGGGAGCCCATAGTCGCCTCCGAAGGCGAAGATCTTGTTCACCGGAACGAGGTCCAGCCACTCGTCGAGCAGCGACACGGTCATCCGCTGGCTGATGATGTGGCACCAGGCGAGGTTGAGCCAGACGTTCGGGTTGTTCTTGCCGATCACGCCCGTCTCACGCACCCAGGGCATCCCCGCGTGGTAGACGTCGAAGCGCGTGTTCGGGTGGCGCTCGATGAGCGGGATGAGGTGCAAGGGGTCGAGGGTCCGGAAGTCTCCCCACATGCCCGTGTGGCAAGCGACGGGAAGGTCGTGTTTCGCGGCGATGGCGAGGCAGCGGTCGAGCAGGTACGGCCGAAGGGGGCTCGGACCCTCGATCTGACGTTTCGCGCCGGAGCGGAGCGCCTCGAACGCGGACGCCATCTCCCCCGCCGCGGAGCTACCGGAGAC
>CAZCER010000656.1:0-1437 GCA_964497385.1 uncultured Armatimonadia bacterium
TTCGTCCGTCGTGGTTTGCCGTGTGGATGACTACATGCAGGCCGACCTGATTGTGAAGGTTCTCGCGGACGAAGGCATCCCGGCGGCGCTGGTGAACGACAGTCCGTCCGCCGGAATCGCGGGCGTCGTCACGCTTGGCGACGGCGTGGACAGCGCGCCCTGGGCGCGTTTCGCGGTCCTCACGACCGCGGAGCACGCCGACCGCGCCCGGAAGGTCGCCGAGGAGTGGCGCGCCGCCGCGCCCGGCGGCGAGGACTGAGCGCGCTCCCTCAACCCGACGCAGGACCAGCCCCTCCCCTGCGCGAAGGCAACCCCAATGGCTTACCAGTCGCTGTACCTCAAGTATCGTCCGCAGACCTTCACCGACGTCATCGGCCAGGATCACGTCTGCCGTACGCTCCGAAACGCGGTGGCTCAGGGCAAGGTGGCGCACGCCTACTTGTTCTGCGGCCCGCGCGGCACGGGCAAGACGACGACGGCCCGGATCCTCGCCAAGGCCCTCTGCTGCACGAAGTCCGACGGGCCGACCCCCGACCCTTGCGGCGTTTGCGACGCCTGCAAGGGCATCCGGGACGGTTCGCTCCTCGATGTCGTCGAACTCGACGCGGCGAGCAATCGAGGAATCGACGAGGTCCGCAACCTCAAGGAAGTCATCGGGTTTCCGCCCTCGTGGGCCCGCTCCAAGATCTTCATCATCGACGAGGTCCACCAGATGACCAAGGAGGCGTTCAACGCCCTCCTGAAGACCCTGGAGGAACCGCCCGATCACGCTTTCTTCATCCTCGCGACCACGGACCCGCAGAAGGTCCCCATCACGATTCTGTCGCGCTGCCAGCGGTTCGATTTCCGCCGCGTCAGCCTCCGGGACATCGGCGCGCTGCTCGGACGCCTCTGCGACGCGGAGAGCATCGCCTACGACGAGTCCGGTCTGCTCGCCATCGCCCGGCTCGCCGACGGCTGCGTCCGGGACGCGATCACGACGCTTGACCAAGTGGCGGCCTACACGGGCGGACAGGTCACGCTCGAGTCGGTGAACGAGGTGGTTGGGGCGCCGGGCTTCGACCTCCTGTTCGGTCTGTCCGACATCCTTGCGCGCGGCGCGGCGGCGGAGGTCTTCGCCTTTGTGGAGGGCCTCACGGCCGAGGGCAAGAGCTACGCGCAGGTGCTCGAAGCCCTCCTTGGGCACCTCCGGAACCTGCTCATCGCCCGCCTTGGGGCGGCGACGGAGGCCGGCCTCGAAGTCGACGCCGCCACCGTGGAGCGCTACCGCGAGCAGGCGCGGGCCTTCGAGGCGCACGCTCTCGCCTCCGCGATCCGCGAGGTAAGCCGCTCGCTCGACGAGATGCGCTGGAACGGCCAGCACCGGATCGTCACCGAGGTGGCTCTCGCCTCGATAGCCGGCGGCTTCGCCGGCGACGTCCAGTACAGCGCCGCGCC
>CAZCER010000656.1:1537-3105 GCA_964497385.1 uncultured Armatimonadia bacterium
CTCTCGCCTCGATAGCCGGCGGCTTCGCCGGCGACGTCCAGTACAGCGCCGCGCCTAAGCGCGCCGCGAAGAACGCTCCGTCGGAACCTGTCGTGGACGCGCCGGCGCCGCGCCGGAAGCCTGAGCCCGAACCCCTCCCGTCGGAAGAGCCTGAGCGCGCGATCGAAACGCCGCCGGAGCCCGCGAGCGACGAATGGCAGCGCGTTGTCGTGTCCGTGGTGGGCGACCATCCCTCGCTGGGATCGGTGCTCCGCGAGAGCAGAGCCGAAGCGGCTGGCGGCAAGCTGACCGTGATCTTCGTCAACAAGTTCCAGCATGCGAGTTTCGAGCGCGCGTTGGGCGACCGGGAGACCCGGGCGGCCGTGGAGAGGTCGATCGAGTCGGCGTACGGGCGGCCGATGGGCGTGGCCTGCGAGCTGCGCCCGGAGGCGAAGACGGCCCCGGCGGCGGAGTCGAGCCTTCTCGACGCCGTTCTGGAGGCTTTCGAGGGCTCCGAGATCGTGGACGACGCCCGGTAGCCCGGGCCCCGAACCTATGAGCGAGGTGTTTGCTTGGACATCATGAAGCTTCTGCGCCAAGCGCAAGACATGCAGTCGCGCGCCAAGGAGATCCAGGACGAGATCGAGTCCTCTTCCTACGAGGGCGCGGCCGGCGGCGGCGCGGTCACCGCAGTGGTCACGGGGCTCGGGGGTTTGAAGTCCCTGAAGATCGCTCCGGAGAGCGCCGACCTCGGCGACCTGGAGATGCTCGAGGACTTGGTCGTGGCGGCGGTGCGCAACGCGCAGGACCAGGCCTCGGCCGCGCGCGAGGAGAAGTTCTCCGGTCTGACGGCGGGCCTACAGGGCCTGAACATCCCCGGGCTTGGGTTCTAGCTGGATCCAAGTCCCCACTACGCAAGAGGAGACATGTGAATGGCGGACATGACAGTCGAACTCGGCCCGCAACTGCCGATCACCGTGCGGATCGGGAAGCATGAGTGCATCATGGACGTTTCCGAGCGCTTGGGCGGAACCGACGCGGCGCCGAGCCCTACGGACTACTTCCTGGCCTCGATCGCGGCTTGCAAGGTGTTCTACGCGTACATGTATCTGTCGAGGCACAACCTGATGACGGGGACCATTCGCGCCACCGCCGAGGCCTCGAAGGGCAAAGACCACGTCGAGTCGGTCATGATTAAGCTGGAACTGCCCCCGGGCATCCCCGAGAAAGACCGCGGGGGAGTGGAGCGAATGATCAAGGCGTGCTTCGTCGGACAGAGCATCGAGCAGGACATGGAGATCCAGGATTCGATCGACTACGGCGACGTCCGGCAGAGCATCGAGCGAGATCTGGAGGTTCAGGACTCGATCGACTACGCCGACTAACCAACCGGGCGGCTCCCGGTGGGTGACGCGTCCTTTCGGGGGCTGAGCGGGAACGCTCAGCCCCCGTTCGTTTTCGGAGAGGCGGGCGTCATGTTGCGCAAGTGCCTGATAGCCGCTGTTTCGCTGCTCCTCGCCAGCGCCGTTGCGGCCCAGCCCGGAGTCACCTATGTCGCTGGTGAGGCGCTCGTTGTCCCCTCCGCCAAC
>CAZCER010000657.1:0-3093 GCA_964497385.1 uncultured Armatimonadia bacterium
GGGGATGGCGCGGCCGGAATTGCGTTTTCAGGGGCCCATGCCCTGGCATTGCTCCACCAGGACCGCGATCCCCGACGCGTCGGCGCCGATCCCGAGGAAGTTCCCGTTGCAGGAGCCCGCCTCGGTCGCCATGAACCGGTAGCCCACTCCGTAGCCGAAGACGAAGGCGTTGAGGACGTACTCCCAGTCGGTGCGGCCGAAGATGAGCGCCTCGCCATTCTGGGCAAGCCACTGCTGGAGCGCCGGCTCGGACCAGTTCCAAAAGGGCCAGAAGTGGACGTTCTCGATCCGACCCACGTCATAGCACTTGTCGATGAGGACGCCCCGCCGGAGGGGCTGGCCGTAGAGGTTCCGGATGTAGTGCCGGCCGGAGTTATGCGTCCCGAAGTCCACGCCGTTGTAGGGGTTCACGAGGAGGCAGTCGACGATCGAGGAGTTGTCCGCGCCCCGGCCCGCGACGCACCACGGGTACGGGCGGATGTTCTTCGGATCGTCCTGCTTCGGGTAGTAGACCGTGAGGCCCTTGAGGGTGCTGTTCCGCCCGAGCGAGAGGAACGGCGCGCCCTCCTCGGAGCCCTCGCCCTCAACCGCGAGCAGCGTCGTGCCGAGATTCTGGCTCCAGGCGGTCGGGACGGTGAAGACGCCCTCGAGCGTCACATCGTCCGGGATAGTCAGGTGCGTGGCGATGAGGTAGTTCCCGCGTGGGGCCGTCACGATCCCGCCGCCATCGGCGCCCGCCGCATCGAGCGCGGCCTGGAAACCGGTTGTGTCGTCAGCGACGCCGTCACCCACGGCGCCGTAGTCCCTCACATTCCAGTCGGCGCTCGCCGGAAGGGCCGCGACGAGAAGCCCGGCGAGAACGCAGAGCAGCAGAAGCCGTACGCGATGGGCGCTCAGCATGGTGTTCCCCCTACGGTTGGGCCAGCACCCGATCCAGGTAGACGCCCACATCCTCAGCCCACATCTCGCCATGGGCTTTCAGGCCGACCGGGCTGAAGTGAATGCCCTTGCCCTCGAAGTCCCGGTTCTCACCCATGAGGGTGTCGGTGTCCGGACCCTCGAGCGCGACGCCCGCGTCCCACAGGGCTTGATGCGCCGATCGGATGTTCTCAAACGCCGTGTTGTCGGGGTTGTGGTAGGAGACCTTGGCGATGAACCACGGGAACTCCCAGCCCGCCTGGTCCTTGCTCGCGAGGATGATCCGCGTGAGCTTCGCCTGGTACTCCTCGCTCGACATGCCCACATCGCTCTCGCCCTGGTGCCAGAGCACGGCGCGGAAGCCGTTCGGCCCGAGCTTCAGGATGCGGGCCATCATCCAGTTGTGGAGTTCGTCTCCGGGCTGCCACTGGTTCACGCTCGTGCCGCCGTGGCCGGTGACCGCGACGCCGATCGGCACGCCGTACTTGGCGTAGAGGGCGTCCCCGAAGGCGGGGTAGAAGCTCCCGCCCGCGGTCTTGTCATGCACGCCCGGCTGGGGGTCGTCCGCGAGTTGCCAAGTCGCACCGCCGAAGCTTGAGACCATGCCCGAGGTCTGCTTGGTCTGGAACTGGCCGCTGTTCGTGGAGTTGGACTGCCCGGCGCCGACGAAGACCTCTCCGACGCCGAACCTCTCGACCCGGGCCGTCGCGACGACCGCGCCGTCCAGGAGCGCCTCGGCCTCGAGCGCGTACCAGCCGCCGGCCGGAAGCGTTTGCGCGAACGTGAAGGTCTTCGCGTGCGGCAGGAACGGCGCGTCGACCCAGCCCTCAGGGAGATTGCCCTCGAGCGGCTTGCCCGTCAGACGCACCCGCACGGTGTCCGCGTCGACCGCCAGACGCCCGCTGAGGAGCACCTCGCCCTCGGTGCGGGAGCGGCGCTGGAAGACCTGGTAGTCCAGGGGGGAGTTGACGGCGAGGTCCACCGGAGGAGCCGGGGCCGTGAGCGCGGCGATGGCCGCCTGGTCCTCGGCGGAGGCGAGCCCGCAGGTGAGTGTGAGATCGCGCGTCTCGCCGCCCGCGAGCATGGCCTCCCAGACCTGGGTCGCGCCCTCCCACGGTCCCCACAGCTTGGTGCATCCGACCGCGTGGAGCATCCCCTGGCCGCTGTACCAGGTCGTATCGGTGCACTCGGTCGCGAGGACCGTGCGCTCGATCGGCCCGTCGCCGATCCGCGCCGCGGTGACCCGTGGATCGAGGATCATGTAGAAGGCCATCTGGGCCTCGGTCTTGTTCGTGACCGTCCACTTCATGCTCGCTTCGCGGAACTCGTAGCGGACGGAGGCCTTCTCACCCTCGGCCACGACCACGCCGGGCTCGGGCTGCGAGACCGTCGGCGTGGGGAGGACGCCCTCCTGGTAGAAGTACGTCCCCCGCGAGATGCTCACATGCGGATTCAGGAACTCCCGTCCGGCGATCCTCAGGCTGGTGAGGCAGCCGTCCGCGGCGATGCTCGCGTCGTAGGTTCCGGTCGTGACGCGGTAGCTGGTCTGGCTCGCCACCGGGGCGATCGCGCCACCGGGGTCTTGGCCGTACGCTTCGAGACAGACGAAGCCGGTGGTCAGGGCAAACACGGCCATCAACGCGAAGCACGGGAGCTTGGGCAGGTCATGCACGGGTCCACATACCTTTCGTCGCCTCGTTGGCGTCGGCATGGGAGGAAGCGTTCCGTGGGTCCGGGCGCGGGACCTGCCGGGGGGGGAGGCGCGTCAGCCGGCGTTGCCGTTAGTCCGCCCAGTCCGCAACCCACCAACCCTCGATCTGCGTGGGGCGGTGGAACTTGCGGTAACCCGCCCGCTCCGAGTAGTCCCCGTCGGACCGGAAGACCAGGTCGGTGCTTGTCAGGAAGAAACGCGGGATGCACACGAGCAGCTCGTACTCACGGTATCCCGAGTCCTCTGTCCGGCTGTACCAGTAGTTGGGGGCCCCCGCGACGCCTGTGTCAGGTGTCTCGGCCAGGTACATCGGCGCCAGGCTGTCCAGCGTGTCAGGGTAGACGGCGTGATCGCGCTTGTGTCGTGCAAGAGCATCCACGATGGGGTCGCCGTTCCGTATGACGCGCGCCACAGCTTCGTCGCGGGCGCGCTCATATCCGAGCGTCCGGTGGGTGACGTGATAG
>CAZCER010000658.1:0-3086 GCA_964497385.1 uncultured Armatimonadia bacterium
GCAGGTTCTCGAACGAAAGCGCCACGGGACCCGTGAAGCCGTTCAAAGCACGAAGGGTTACGGTGGCCGGGGCCGATCCCTCGGCGTCGGCGAGATCCCAGTTCAGAAGCGCCGGCTCCATGACGACCATGAAGCGCGGCGGCATGCCGTGCTCGCCGGCGGCGTCGCCGGCCGCCTCGCCCTCGGTCCTGTCCACGAGGATGATCGGCTCAAGGACCACGCCCAAGCTGTCCGCGACCTCGATGGTGAGGGGGCGCTCCAGCTTCGGCAGCTTCGGAGCGGTGGCCACAATCACGTATTCCATACCGTCCAGGACGTTCGGGACGTAGTAGTGCCCCGCTTCATTGGTGCGTCCGCAGAGGTACCGGCCTTCGGCCATCCACTGACCGAGGTTCACGACGGGGACTCCGGTGGCCGCGCGGAGTTCGTCATAGACCGAGCGCTCGACGAAAGTGAGCGCGGCGTCCGGAAGAGGCTGGCCCTCCGCGTCTTCCACGGTTCCGACGGCGAAGCGCGCGAGGCCCTCCGCCATCTCGACGGGCGCGTCTTCGAGGTCGTCGAGGTCCGTCAGGTCCCACTGGCCTCCCTCCACCGCCGCGATCAGGTTCGTGGTCATGGGGACGGGGTAGACGAAGGGCTCCGTGGGCAACTCCGATCCCGCGCCGTCGACCTCGTCGTCGGCCGCGCCGCCGGCGTTCAAGGCGTCGAGCTGAGCTTGCAGAGCCGCGGCCTGTTCGGTGCGCCCGGCCTCCAGCAGCGTCGCGATCATCTCTTCCATCATCGCGACCATCTGCGCGCGACCGGCCATGGCGTCGGCCGGATCGAAGCCTTCGGGTTGGGCGCCGCCAAGCCCCATCTGCTCGAGCAACTCCGCCCAGCTCTCGTAGTTGACGGCGCCCTCGTAACCGGGCATCGGGTCGCCGAAGTCGCCAAGATCCAGGACGACGTCCACGCCCGCGTCCTCGAGCGGCTCGTTTCCTTCCGGGTCCGGAAGAGCGGTCGCGAGGTGATAGCGCCCCTCACGGCCTTCGGCCGGCTCGTAGTCGCCCGAGACGAGCCCAACGGATCGCCCCGCCAGCATGAAGGTCGGGATGCCCGCCTCGAAGACCGGCACGCGCGCTTCGGGTCCGCCGGCGTCCGACTCCTGGTAGACGTAGCCAATCGCGCGCGCGTTCTCGCAGCACGGGTCGGGCACGGGGGCGGCGAAGGTGAGAGTCTTCCGATCGGCGGACCAGACGAACAGGTGGGCCGGGTCGATCGACGATGGGGCGGCCTGGTAGGCGGCCCCCTTGAACAACCTCTCATAGACCCGGGCGCGCATCTCCTCCGTCTCGAGGAGTCGGCAGACGGGATGCAGGGCCAACTGGTTGGAGGCGTCGAGGCTGTTCACGCAGTCGTAGAGGACGTTGTCTTCCGGGCCGTCCATGCGGATCGACGCGCCGAGCGCGTCCGACAACTGAGCCATGCCCGCGTCGTCGAGCAGCATGAGTTTGCCGAGTACGATCGTGTCGTAGAGGGCGTAGAACCGTTCCGGGTCGATGCCCGGATGCTCCGGGGTGACGCCCAGCTCCTCGAGGATGCGCGCCTGTTCCGCCTCCGACTGGGTTTGCCGGAAGAACACCTCGGGGTTCACAAGGGACTCGAACGTGTCCCGGAGGAGCGAGTTGTAGACCTCCTCGAGCAGCTTATCGAACTGCTCGCTCAGCCAGTCCGTGACGACGGTGATCGGCCAGCCGAGGTACTCGAGCGCCGTGTAGACGCAGTCCGGCACTCCGACAAGTCGCGGGATCCACTGCAGCATCCAATCGGTCACGTAGCCGGGAACGTGCACGAAGCTGCCCGTGGCGACGTCGCGCATGATGAGCGTGCCCGTGTCGATCCAAGCCGCCATCGCGTCCTCGGCGACCTTCCGCTGATGCTCCAGGGCGTCCTCCATCGTGCTGAGCGCGCCGCCGGAGATGTCGAGACCCCAGGTCTTGTCGAGCAGTTTCTCGAGCTTGCGTTCGCCCGAATGGAAGAAGTCGCGGTAGTCCACGAGGGCTTTGAGGTGTCCGGCGCGCACCACGGACGCCCGCGTGTCCTCGTGGCGGATGAGCGTCTCGGCCAAGAAGTGGCCATCGGCAGTGAGTGAGAAGTCGATGTCGCCGGTCTCGGCGCCGGGCAGCTTCGAGTTCACGTAGGACTCGAGCGAAATGTGCCGCGCCACCAGGTTCATGTCGCCCCAGTCCCACGCTCCGCCGCTGTGGCTGTTGACCCAGGTGTGCCCGATGGCGTCCCCGGCCACATGAAGCAGGAAGCCGTAGGCGAACGCGACCGCGCGATCGCGCTCCTCCCCGTTCTCGTAGTCGCGGGCCTCGTCCATGAGGTGATGGGCCCAGTCGATCGCGCGCCAGGGCTGGCCGGGCTCGTACGCGTGGATGATCGCCTGCCCGAAGTACATGTCCGGGTAGCCGTCCGGGCCGCAACTTCCCGCTCGGAAGCGCTCGGGTTGAGACAGGATCGCCTCGACCACCTCCGGCGCGACCGGAACCTCGCAGAGAGGCGTCTCCGAGGCGACGCGGAGGCCGTTCGCGTCGGTCGTCACCTCGTAGAACGTCAGGCTTCCATCCTCCAGGTCCTCGAGGATGTCGTTGGCTGTGTAGATATGCGTTGTCACCGACCACGCGCTCGCCCCTCGCACGCACACGAGCGAGGCCGTAAGCGCCATCGCGACGACGAACCACTGCCCTCCGCGCAACACGGACACCTCCCCGCAGGCGCTCAACGCCTGCCGTCGCGCCCCAATCCTGAGCGCTCCCGCGCTTACCGTCCCCATGGGGCATTCGCCCCGATCCACGGTCGACCCTCGCTTGGCCTTGACGCCCTCGGGCCTCCCGCCGACAATCCCTGGACGACTGGATCGACCGGCCGGGTTCCCCGCCGGCCGCGCGGTCGCGGGAAGACAGGTGGACGTGTCGAGTTCCGCCGGACAGCAGCCCAGCCCCTGGCCCAAGCTCGGCGTGCGCTGGCCCGTTGTGGCCGCGCTGGTCGGGGGGCTTCTGCTTGCGTTCTGCCTGGATCTCGCTCTGGGCTCGGTGACGATTCCG
>CAZCER010000659.1:0-3079 GCA_964497385.1 uncultured Armatimonadia bacterium
GGCCCCGCGGAGAGCGATGGAGGAAGACACGGATGGATGAGATCCGCCGCACGCGCGCTTTGGGAGTGACCGATGCGGAGGCGAGGCGCGACTATGGGCGCGACGTGTGCCCGGACTGGCTCGCACCGATGCTCGACAACCCTTTGCGGCGCTGGGTGACAGGCTCGCGGAAGATGGTGGAGAGTCACGTGAGACCCGGCATGACGGTGCTCGACGTGGGGTGCGGGTCGGGGGCGCTTCTGCCCGATCTCGCGCGCATCGTCGGGAGCGAGGGTTCGGTGATCTGCGCGGACATCCAGGCGGGGATGCTCGAGCGCGTGGCGCGGAAGTCCGTGCGACTGGGCGTTGCCAATCGGGTGCGGTTGCACCAGTGCTCGCAGCGGGGACTCGGGTTGGAGCCGGCTGTCGCCGACTTCGCGATCGCGTACTGGATGCTCCATGAGGCGCCGGATCCGAAGGCCCTGCTTGCGGAGATCCGAGCGAGCCTCAAGCCGGACGGGAAGCTCCTTGTCGCGGAGCCGGGGGTGCACGTGAACCAGGCCATGTTCGAGCGGACCCTCGCGGAGGCGGGCGAGGTCGGGTTGCGGTTGCTGGAGCAGCCGTCGATCCGGATGAGCCGTGTCGCGGTGTTTGGGGTGGCATGAGGGTCGCGCCACCCTCGACAGGGACGCCGGCGCCGCGGTGGGCGGGCGACCGGCCGGTCACGCCCTACGGCTCGCGCAGGAGATAGACGTTGCGGTTGGCGAGGCGGGCGAAGCGGATGAAGTCTTCGTAGGGTTCGTCGTTCACGTTGACCCATCCGTAGTTGGAGTTCTCGCCTCCCTCGACGTCGCCGCCGAAGCGGCCCGTGGCGGGCTCGTCGATGTACTGGAACCAGGTCACTCCGACGACGCGGCCGGAGCGCATCGCCGCCGCGAGGTATCGCTGGTAGTACCAGCCGCGGTCCGCCTGGGTGGGAACCACCGACCCCGCGCCCTTGGTGTTCGGGAGGCCCGAGTCGGCTCCGCGGGCCGCGAACTCGCCGATCATGAACGGCTTGTCGGGGAGTTGCTCGAATGTCTCGTAACCTCCGCCGGGCAGGGGGCTGTCTCGGTAGACGTTGTAGGTGATGACATCGCAGTGGCGGACCATCGCGTCCATCACCTGCGGTGGGCAGACGCCGACCACGCGCTCCCCGAGGGTGAGGTGGTTGGGGAGGGCGCCCCGGATGGCCTCGGTGGTGAGGCGGAAGTAGCGGTCCGCGTACTCGGCGAGGAAGGCGTCCCGATCGGCGTCGGCCTCGGCGCCTCGGGGCAGGCGCTCGTGCGAGGCCGACAGAGCGTCCCAGGACTGGAAGCCGGAGCCCCAGGCTGTGTTGAGGGCGTCGACGTCGGGGTAGCGCTCTTGAAGCCAGTCGAGCCAGCGCACGCGGGCCGGCTGGTCCTCGGGGGCCTCCTGGATGACGTCGACGAGGGTCATGCCGCGCTCCCAGTCCGCGATCCAGAGGATCTCGTTGTCGGAGTAGACCCCGAGGAGGCGCGGGTCGTCGCGGTAGCGCGCGAGCTTCTCGGGAGCCTCGGCGAGAGACTCCTCGAAGCGCGGGTCGTACACGTCGGGGATGTGCATGTTCCCGAGCTGGCGGCACTCGGGGGAGAAGAACGCGACATAGGGCAGCGTGCTCGCCGCGATGGCGGACTCGCAACACCAGGCGCCGTAGAGGTTGAGGCCCCAGTCGGGGAGGCGTTCGGCGGCGAGTTCTGAGAGGCGCGCCTGCCAGTCCGCTCCATGGCGCTCGATCATGCCGTAGACGTAGGGGGAGAGGACAAGGCCGGAGTCATCGAGGCCGTACGGACCGAAGCCCCACCAGGGGCGCCAGGCGTCGGCGAAGGCGGGCTCGTCCCGGCTCGGAAGCCAGCGCTCAAACTGGTCCTCGCGGCCGGTGACGCGGGTGAACGTGTCGCCCACGGTGACCGCGCAGACGCCCAGGCCGAAGTAGGGGTGGCCCTCGGGCGTGACCAGCCACCACCGGTCGCCGACCTTCTCGGTGCGGAAGAAGCCGGTGGCCTCGAGTTCGGTGGTCTGGCTTCCTCCGTAGCGGTCGGGCGCGGTGAGGCCCACGAGATCGGACGGCTCACATGTGAGGGAGACGGGCGGCGAGAGTTCGCCCTCTCCGCGGTCGGCCTGGTAGGCGCGGATCGCGTAGGCGTAGGCGCCGCCGGGCTCCGCGTGGATGTCCACGAGGCGGGCGCCGTAGACGGCGGCGAGGCGCGTCGCGTCCGACGCCTCGACGGCGTTCCCTTCGGCGCGGTAGATGCGGTACTCCTCGGCGCCCTCGACGGCGGTCCATTCGAGCAGCACTCCGCCGCGCACGGACTGCGCGGTCAGCTCAGGCGCCGAGAGCGGGACGGCTCGCTCGAGGCGGAGGTTGTCGAAGAGGAGCGCGCCTTGGGTGAGGGGAGGGTGATAGACGAGGCTCAGGCCGGTGACGCGGGTCACGTCGATCGCCTCGCCGCACCAGCCCATCGGGTCGGAGCCCTCGGCCATGCGCGTGATGGGAAGCCGGACGGTTGTCCATGTGCGGGGCTGGATGGTGCGCGCGGGCTTGTACATGGGGCCGGCCTCGCCGCGGATCTCGGCGGTGATCGTCCGCGGGACGCTCTCTTCGTTGTAGACGTCGACCGCGAACCAGTCATAGCCGGACCAGTCCATGGCGCTGGGCAGGCCGAACACGACGTGCGGCCACTCGGCCTCGCCCGGGTACGTGACCTCCAGGCAGAGGCCGTACGGCTCCGGGCCCTCGATGCGCTGCATCTCGACGCCGCCCGACGGAGCGACGCGCTGCATCGGCTCCGCGGTCTCGAAGTCGAAGAGGACCCGTGCGTCCTGAGCCACGGAGAGAGAAGTGAGCATCACCGCAAGCGTGAGCGCCGTTGTCATGGAATAGGTACCTCCGGAGCGCCTGATTCGCGGACCGCCCACCGCCGCCTCCCTGTCGCGTTCGCGCGCGGGGATGAAGGGAGGTTGGCGGGCGGCTTGAAGACAGGAGTCCGTCCTCGGAGAGGAAGTCACATGGTCGGTTGGATCGCGGCGCTGGTGGCCG
>CAZCER010000660.1:0-3067 GCA_964497385.1 uncultured Armatimonadia bacterium
CCCCCCCGATCGACAATCGCTGGGATATGTCCAGGGCGATCCGCCCCTCCCGTGAGTTCGGGACAGAAACACCGATTGAAGACGAGGCAACAACACCTCCGCGCTCTGTGGACGCCCTCCCCCGCACGATCGCGTGCTGGTCCTTCTCCGAGAGCCCCGCGACCTGCATGAGACCGATGCGGAGAGCGCCGTCCTCGACCGAGAACTGCTCCTCACTGTGGTTCACGTCCACCGGCAGCACGCGCACCCCGCAGCGCTTGGCCTCCTCGAGGATCGTGCGCGCGGAGTAGAAGCCCATCGGCTCGTTCGAGAGCACGCCCGCGAGGAACTCGGCCGGATGATGGGTCTTCAGATACGCGGTCTGGTAGGCGATCAGCCCGAAACACGCGGCATGGCCTTTGCAGAATCCGTAGGCGGCGAAGCCGGCGATCTGCCGGAAGACCTCCTCCGCGTCCGGGCGGCTGACGCCCTTTCGCATCGCTCCCTCGATGAAGCGCCGCTTCACCGCCTCGAGGTCCTCCGGGGAGATGTCCTTGGTCATCGCGCGCCGGAGCGAATCGGCCTCCGCGAGGGAGAATCCGGCGATCGCGTGCGCGACCATCAGGACCTCCTCCTGGTAGGTGATGACCCCGTAGGTCTCCCCGAGAATCTCCTCGAGACACGGATGCACGTAGCGGACGGGCTCCCTCCCGTGCCGGCGTTCGACGAAGGGGGTCACCATGTCCGCCTGGACGGGGCCGGGGCGAAAAAGCGAGATGTTCGCGATGACGTCCCTGAAGCGCCCAGGCAGGAGCCTTACCTGGAGGCTGCGCTCACCGGGACTCTCGAGCTGGAAGCACCCGACGGTCCGCGCCTCTTGCATGAGTCGGTAGGTCTCCGCGTCATCGAGCGGGACGGCGTCGATATCGGGGCGAACGGCTGTCTGGCGCTCGACCAGGTCAAGGCAGCGCTCGATGGCGGAGTGGATGCGGAGGCCGAGGATGTCGAGCTTCACGAGCCCGAGCGCGGCAACGTCGTCCTTGTCGAACTGGCAGATGACGATGCCTTTGGTGGACTTCTGGAGCGGGACGTAGTCGGTGAGAGGTCGGTCGGCGATGATGATCCCGCCGACGTGGATGCCGAGATGCCGCGGGAAGCCGGTGATGCGCTCCGAGATGCCGACGGCCTCGCGCACGGCGTCGAGGTCGACGCGGCACTCTTTCACTTCGGGGGACTTCTCGAGCGAGCCGCGCAGATCGCTTGTCTTGAGAAACGGGAAGACGCGCGCGATGTCGTCGATCTCCTCCGGGGAGTAGCCGAGAGCCTTCGCGACATCGCGCACGGAGGAGCGCGCGCGGAAGGTGTTCACCGTCGCGACCGCGGCGACGCGATCCTCCCCGTAGCGCGCGTAGATGTACTCCAGCACCTCGTCGCGCCGGCGGGAGCAGAAGTCGATATCGACGTCGGGGAGTTCCGTGCGCTCGCGGTTCATGAAGCGCTGGAAGATGAGGCCATGCTCCACGGGGTCGGGGGCGGTGATGTCGAGCGCGAAAGCGACGAGGGAGTTTCCGGCCGAGCCCCGCCCCGTGGTGCGGATGCCCTTCGAGCGCGCGTGGCGCACGATGTCGTGGCAGATGAGGAAGTAGTCGACGAAACCCATCTCCTCGATGAGCGCGAGTTCCTCCTCGAGCCGCGCGCGGTACTCCTCGCCGACGTGCGAGCGGAGCCTGCGCTCGAGCCCCTCCTCGGCGGTGCGCCGCAGGAGGCGCATGGGTGTCTCTCCCGGAGGCGCCTCGATGGCGGGGAGCCGCCAGCCCTCGATGTCGATCGAGACCTTGCACCCGCGGGCGAGGAACTCGGTGTTCTCGATGGCCTCGGGGAACTCGGCGAAGAGGGCCCGCATCTCTTGCTCGCTCTTCAGGCGCCGCTCCGCGTTCCGGTGGCGGTCCGGGTGGGGGCAGGTCGTGGGCTGGATGAGGCGGATGCAGGTGAGCGCGTCCTGGACAGGCTGGTCGTCGGCGTCCGCGAGATGGACGTTGTTGGTGGCGACGGTGCGGAGACCCACGAGTTCCGCGAGCGCGGTGAGCTTTCGGAGAACTTGCCGCTCCGCGAAGTCTGTCTCACATCTCTGGAGTTCGACGAAGACCCGCTCGCGCCCGAACGTGGCGGCATAGCGCTCGAGGAGTCGCAGCGCCGCGAGGAAGCCCTCCTCGAGTAGCGCGCGGGAGACCTGCCCCTTGCGGCATCCGGTGAGGATGAAGAGGCCCTCCTGATGGCGGGCGATGGTCTCGAGGTTCGCGCGAGGCTCGTGAAGGGGTGAGCCGAGATGCGCGCGTGTGAGGATGCGGCAGAGGTTCCGCCAGCCCTCCTGGTCGCGCGCGAGGAGCGTGAGGTGGCTCCGGTCTTCGAGGGTGATCTCCGTGCCGAAGATGGGCCGGATTCCGTAGAGCTTCGCGGCGTGGTTGAAGCGCACGGCACCGTAGAGGCCATCGTGATCAGTGACCGCGAGGGCGCTCATGCCGTGCTCCGCCGCACGCTTGCAGAGCGCCTCGGCCGTCGCCGCCCCATCGAGCATCGAGAAGGCGGTATGGACATGTAGGTGTGTGAAAGGCATGGCTGTATTATAGAACATTTGTTTGTGTCTGTGGGTTCGAAGTGGGCCTCTTCGCAGGAGCGGGCATGTCATGGAGGGGCCGAATGGAGGGGGCCCACGACGGAGGAGTGGGAAGGGTTCCATCCGGCCCAGTACCTGTGGAACCGGGCAGGGCAGTCGCGAGGCCGACACACGGCAGCATCGCCGAGGGTGACGAGGAGTTCCTCGGCCAGATGTCAGGACAGGACGGCGGACGCAGGGCGTGGTCGGATGCCCGGGGCACGCCGCTCTGCCCAACGCCAGGAGCCGAGGTGCGCGTCGGAACACAGAGCGAGGAAGGGCATCGTCGCCCCATTGACGCAGACGCATTGGTGCGCCATACTCTGAGGCGTCACCCGTAAGGGTACGAGTGGCTATGGCCCATGCCATCAGCCAAACGCTCCTGCCGAGGCAGAGCATAGGTGGTGCCAACCATGCGCACTCTGTATGTCCCCC
>CAZCER010000661.1:0-310 GCA_964497385.1 uncultured Armatimonadia bacterium
GAGCACCACGATCACAACGACGAGCGCGATCCAGACCGGCTTCATCAGCGTCTCCCTGTCAGTCGGGCGTCACACCGGGTGTCTTCGGCATGTCAGACGACGACCTCGTCCTCGTACACCCCGACAACGGAGTCGTCGATCTCCTCTGCCCCAAGCCACTCCCGAATGGCCTCCCTGATATTCTCAAGGGCCTCCTCGCGAGTAGCGCCCTGAGAGTGGCAGCCCCGCAACGGGGGGCAGCTCACGGCGAAGCCTTCGTCGCTCTCGATGAGCAGTACACGGAACCGCATGTGGCTCTCTCCCTCCGGTT
>CAZCER010000661.1:320-3062 GCA_964497385.1 uncultured Armatimonadia bacterium
GCCATACCCCTGGCTTCGGCCTCGTGCGCCCGCCTCCTCCGGTTCCACCTACCCCGTCCGAGCGACGAACCATCGTGGCGGGAGGGCGGCGCCGGCTACGTCCCGAAGCCCCACACGATGGACAACCAGGCGCGGGAGGTCCTCCATGTATCGACTAGCTGTGCTCGTGACCATCGCGATGTGCCTGAAGGGAGCCGGCGCTTCGACGACGATCGCGGTCGACTTCGACCCCTACGCCTCAGTATGGGCAGCGGCGACGGCCGAGGAGTCCGTGAACTGGCGCGACGCCGACGAGCGCGACGACACGGTCTGCACCGAGGCCTTCGCGGCGCTCGAGCTGCAGCGGTGCCTAGGCGCGATCACCGGTCGCGTGCATGACTTCGCCATCGTCGACGACAACGCTCCGCTTCGGTCCGGCGACCTCCTGATCGTCGGTGGGCCGGAATCCAACCAGGTCGCGGCTCGCCTGGCGCGCTTCGGACCGGCGCCGGAGGCCGACCTCCCCTCGGAGGGCTATCGGATCGTCACCCGCGATCTCGACGGCCGGCGCGTCACGGTGCTGGAGAGAGGCTCGCGCGTCGGGACTCTTTACGCGGCCTACGATCTGCTCCACAGGCTCGGAGTGCGATGGCTTTCGCCGGGCGAGGCGGGCACGGGCATGCCGCGCCTCGGGCTTGCGCGCCTGCCGGTTCTGGACGTCTCCGAGCGCCCCGCGATGGACATCCGCGGCTTCCACGCGTGGGAGAACCGGGGCGACGAGGACCTCCTTCTCTGGATGGCCCGGAACCGGCTGAACTACTGGTGTGTGGAGCAGGAGCAGCGCGCGCTGATGCACAAGCTCGGCATCCGGATGGCCTGCGGTGGGCATGTGCTGCAGCCGAAGTACATCGCGGCAAACGCAGCCTACCCGTATGATCATCCTCGGTGGGATGGGGACGACGAACGACCGACGGACCCGTACTCCGTGAGCGACCAGTACCTCGGGGATGCGGACGGTGATGGCGTGCTCCGGAACTTCGAGGCTCACCCCGAGTGGTACGCGCTGCGGGACGGCAAGCGGAGCGCGAACCTCACGAGCGAGTTCGGGGACAACTTCTGCACCTCGAACGCGGACGCCATGGCGGAGTTCACCAAGCGCTTCATCGACGACCTCTCGACGGGCGAGTGGGCGGACGCCGACGTCGTGAACGCGTGGGCGCTCGATGTCGGGAAGTGGTGCGAGTGCGACGCCTGCAAGGCCCTCGGCTCCCCGACCGACCGGAACCTGCTGCTGGTGGACGCGATGGCGAAGGCAGTGCGCGAAGCACAGCGCGACGGACGCATCAACCGGCCGGTCACGCTTCTCTTCCTCGCGTATGCCGACGTGATCGAGCCCCCGACGAGACCTTTGCCCGCGGACTTCGACTACGACATGTGCGTGGCGACGTTCTTCCCGATCGTACGCTGCTATGTGCACGAGTTCGATGACCCGACGTGCGCGAAGAACGCGGACTTCCTACGGAACCTGCGCGGCTGGGCGACAGACCCCGAACGGCACTACCGAGGGCGGCTCTGCATCGGGGAGTACTACAACGTCTCGGGCTACAAGTGCCTCCCTGTCTGCTACAAGCACACCATGGAGAACGACATTCCGTTCTACCGGAGCGTCGGAGCCACGGACTTCCACTACATGCACTGCACGACCCGCAACTGGGGCAACAAGGCGCTCACAAACTACCAGATGGCGCGGCAGCTCTGGGACCCGGAGACGGACTGCGAGGCGCTCTGGACCGACTACTTCGCGAAGCGCTACCCGGGCGCCGAGGGGGAGATGCGCACCTTCTACGAGTCGCTTGAGCGGATGCTGTGCAATGTGAGTGAACTCAAGTACGGGCTCGCGCGGCGCCTGAACGCCGGGGCGGAGGACCTCTTCCCCGGCGATCACCTAAGCTACGGACCGGAGCCCGGCGAGAAGGGCCCCTCGCTCACCGAAATGCTGGAAGAAGCCAGGCGCGCCCGGACGGCGCTTGAGGCCGCTCGGGCGAAGGCGCTTCCGCCGCGTATCGAGGCGCGCATCGCGGAGGATGAGCGGCTCTTTACTTACGGGGAGCGCACACTGCGGTTCTACGACGCGCTCTCACGCAGCTATGCCGAGCTGCGCGCGGGGAGCGTGGAGGATGCCCGCGCCGCGCTTGCCGAAGCCCAGGCGATCGCGGAGGAGCTGAGAGCGGATACGACCTCGACGCGGTACGCCTCGAGCCACGCGAACGCCGAGAACGCGCTGGAGGCGTCCTTCGCGGCTGGTGCGCTCACGCGGCTGGCGGAGGCGCTGGGGGAGGAAGGGTAGCGGCGTGGGCAAGGGCTACAGGAGGGGCCGCATTGGGGCCCCTCCGAAGCCCACACGAACTGCTCCATTTGCGCACGGCCCATTGGGGCATCTTAGACGACGACCTCGTCCTCGTAGACGCCCACTACCGAGTCATCGATCTCCTCGGCCTCCAACCACTCGCGGATGGCTTCGCCGGTGTTCGCGAGGGCCTCTTCTCGCGTGGCCCCCTGAGAGTGGCAGCCGCGGAGCGCGGGGCAGCTCACCGTGAAGCCCTCGTCGCTCTCGATCAACAGCACTCTGAAGCGCACGTGGCCTGCCCCTTTCGTGCCGGGCGAAAGCACGCGGAAAGGTGCTCCGCCGGGCAATTCGGCGGGGCCGAAGCACCTCCTCCGGGGTCCGCTTGCGCCGCTCGAGTAGATCGGAAGAGCACACGT
>CAZCER010000662.1:0-3062 GCA_964497385.1 uncultured Armatimonadia bacterium
GCTGGACGGGCTGTCGCTCGCGCGGGATGCGACCGGAACCGAGCGCATGGTCGCCCACTACACACGGGTGCGGGGGCTGGAGGCGACGCTCGAGCACGGGCTGTGCGTGTGGTCCGAGGCGGAGGAGCGCTTCCTGAAGCACACGGAGTTCGACCTCGCGCGCATGTGGGAGTGCCCGCGCGGGCATCCGTTACGCCGCCGCGAGGGGCGGACGGAGCACCTGCTCTTCGCGACTCCGTTTGCTCAGACGCGCGCGCCCGCGAACCTCGAGTCGCTGGCGGACCCGGGCGCGTACGAGGCCTACACCTGTCTCGAACCGGGGGCGCGGTACGAGGGCGCGGAAAGCCGCCTCGCGCGTGACGCGGAGGGCCGGCCGGTGTGGGCGTTTCGGCCGGGCACGGAGCCCGTCACCCAGAAGCAGGAGCGGGAACTCATCGAAGCGGGTGTCATCAACGCCGAGGATGCGATCTACGATGTGCGCGAGCGGGGCACGGGGAGGCCGGTGCAGCTCCACGCCGGCTCGATCGCGTGGAACGCGTATCGCGAGAAGTGGATCCTGATCGCCTGCGAGAGCTTCGGGGAGTCGTCCTTCATCGGCGAGATCTGGTTCGCGGAGGCCGATTCGCCCACGGGTCCATGGCGTGAAGCGACCAAGATAGTGACCCACGACAAGTATGGCTTCTACAACCCGCTGCACCACCCGTTCCTTGACGAGGACGGCGGCCGGATCATCTACTTCCAGGGCACCTATACGCGCATGTTCGAGGGGGATGCCGCACCCACGCCGCGGTACGAGTACAACCAGATCATGTACCGGCTGGATCTTGCGGATGAGAGGTTGGGGTAGGGACCAAAAAGGGAGACTGAACGGTGACGCCGAATCAGCCAGGAACAGGAACCGGCACCGAACACTGAGATCCGTGTCCCAGTTCGGTAAGGGGCATGGCGGTGGCGCTTACCAACGCGGTAGACAGCGGACGGGGGTGTGACATGGCCACAGCGGAGCAGATCAAGGCGCTGATTCGTTCGCACTTTGGTGACGACTCGGAGCGCTTCTACACCGTCGCACTCCAGGTGGCTGCTCACGAGGCGAGCCAGAACCACGGGGCGCTCGCTCATGAGATCCGCGACCTGGTGGACAAGGCCCGCCAGGCGGCGCGCCCCAAGATCATCCAGTTGCCGCTGGAGATGAGCGGGCTGGTTACCGCCGAGGAGCCGACTACCCCCAGGTCCGCGCTCGTCATGCCGGCCGTGCTCCAGGCAAGAATCGAGCGCATCATCTTGGAGCAGCGGCAGCAGCACAGACTCAAAGCACACGGTCTGTCGCCTCGCCGCAAGCTTCTGCTTGTCGGTCCGCCGGGCACCGGCAAGACAATGACCGCGCGAGTGCTCGCCCATGAGTTGCAGTTGCCGCTACACACCGTCCAGGTGGATCGACTGGTCACCAAGTTCATGGGCGAAACCAGCGCGAAACTCAGGCAGGTTTTCGATGTAGCGCGTGAGCAGGTCGGCGTCTACCTCTTCGACGAGTTCGACGCCATCGGGGCGGAGCGCTCGCTCGACAACGACGTCGGCGAGATACGCCGCGTGCTCAACGCGTTTCTGCAGTTCATCGAGCAAGACGCGTCGGACAGCCTGATCGTGGCGGCCACCAACAACCCAGGGCTCCTCGACCGAGCCTTGTTCCGGCGCTTCGACGATGTGCTGCGCTTTGAGCGTCCGGGTCGCGATGACCGTGCGCGACTGATGCGGAACGTCCTGGGGACCTTCCGGACGTCGCGATCTGTCTCGGCGGCGGTGGTCAATGCTAGCGACGGCCTGAGCCATGCCGACATCACCCAAGCATGCATGGACGCCGTGAAACAGGCTATTCTGAGCGACGAATCCACGGTCGGCGCATCGCTCCTTGGGAGCATGCTGAAGGAGAGGCAATCCACAGAGTGAGGCGGGGGGGAGTAGCGCATCGTGGCTGAGGAGCGCTACCGGCACATCTACCTGGAAAAGTGGGCGAAGACACGCGGGTACACTAGCACTCGCCGAGGCGGGAGCAAGGCGGAGCTGCCGAACAGGGACAGAGAGCTTGCGGCGAGGCTGCGAGCGAGTCTGGAGAGGGCGTGGCTGGAGGCATCCGGACGCAGCGCCGCGGCTGGCGCTGAGCGCAAAGGCGTGTACCTTGAGTTTGAGGTCGACCCCGTCAAGTACGACCTTCCGCTGGAGCGACTCGACGCGATAAAGGCCGGTGTACGTCTGAGGAACGCGCGCGAAGCCAACGCCGAAACAACCGGCACGATGCACGCGACGGTTTACGTGCCCATGGAGAAGCACGCGCACTTCCTTCGCAAGATCAGGGAGTACGAGGACGAGGCACGCGACACCAAATCAGGCAAACCACGCAACAGCCGGCTGCTATCGAGCATCCTTGACATACGCCGCACTGAAGTCCGCGATTTCTGGGACGCCGACGAGTACGCGAGCTATGAGTCGGTCGAGTCAGCCTGGGTCGAGGTGTGGCTCAGCACCGAGTGCTGCAGCCCCGAGCGGGAGGTGCTCAAGCGATTCCGAGCGGCCGCTGCCGTCGCGGCGATTACGGTCGGCGACAGCGTCCTACGGTTCCCTGAGCGGCTGGTGGCCCTCGTCCGGGCGCGACATGACCAGCTCCAGGCCATAGTCGACCAGTCCGACGACATAGCGGAGTTCCGCCTAGCACGCCCCCTAGCCGCTCACTACACAGGTCTCCCGCCAGACGAGCAGGTGGGGGAGGTGGAGGCACTCCTCCGTCGCAGCACCTTCACAGCCGAGAGCGACATCCGCGTGTGTCTACTCGACACCGGCGTGAACCGGGGCCACGCGCTCCTGCAGCCCGTACTGGCAGAGCACGACTGCCACAGCGTGGATGCGGCATGGGGTGGCGCTGACACATGTGGGCACGGCACGCTGATGGCGGGAGCCGCCGTCTATGGCGATCTGACCGAGGCTCTGAGAGGCACGGGAGCCCTGGCGGTACCTCATCGGCTGGAGTCGGTCAAGCTGCGTAACGACAGCGGCCTCGTCGACAGTGACGA
>CAZCER010000663.1:0-3057 GCA_964497385.1 uncultured Armatimonadia bacterium
ACGACTCGGGCGACCTGCCGGTCGCGCCCTACGACTCGGGCGACCTGCCGGTCGCACCCTACGCCGCGTGCGCGATCCTACCGGTACGCGAGTTCCGCCGAGAGATCCAGGTAGCGCTTCACGCCTTCGCCGGGGACGTTGAAGGGGATGTGGTTCCCGATGCACATCATGTACCCGCCCGACATGCGGCCGGTCTCGACCATGGACTCGACCATTGCTCGGATCTCGTCGCGGTCGTTCCGCATGAGCACCCGGTTGTCGCCCTCGCCGGCGATGAAGCAGTCCTGGTAGCGGCGGGCGATGGCCTTGTAGTCCGTGAACGGCTCGCTGATGATGCCCCGCGCGCCGCAGGCCATGACGTCGTCCACGTAGGCGTCCATGCAGCCGTCGACCATGAAGAGGACCTCTTTGCCCGCGTCCTTGAGGATCGCCCAGAACTCCTCGTAGCGCGGGAAGATCTGTTTCCTCATCCACGCCGGGCTGCAGACCGGGCCGTTCGCGAGGACGATGTCGTCATGGCACACCACGAAGTTCACGGGGAGCCGCGCGAACGCGCGGAAGACGCGGCGGTTGATCTCCGCGAACTCCTCCATGATGCGGTCGAACTCGGGCTCGAGGCAGAGCCGCAGGAAGCGCTCGTAGCCGAAGGTGAGAAGCGGCCACATGAAGAGCGTGTTGTAGAAGCCGACCGAGGCCGGGGAGCCCTCCGGCGCCTTGTCGCCCCATTCCGCCGGGTACCGCTTCCGGTACCGCTCGTAGACAATCTCCTCGGAGGCGTAGTCGCCGTCCTCCACGATCTGCCAACCCGTGAAGTCAGCCTGCTCGAGGGGGCTGAATGCCAGAATGCCCTCATCGCTCTCAAAGCGCCGCGAAGCCTCCTCCTGCTGCCAGTGGTCGCGGTAGCTGTCGCCCCAGCGGCCCTTCCCGAGGTTCTCCTGCTCGTCGGGGCGCGGACGCGGGTCGTCGGTCTCGGGAACTCCGAGGCCGAGCTGCGGGTAGAGTTCCGCGAGGCGCTGGCGGCAGAGGCGAGGATGCTCGTAGTAGTCGATGCCCGTGAGGTAGGTCTCCGCGTCGGGGTTCGACCAGTGCTCCCAATGGGCGATCCTCTTGGGGCCGAGGCCCATGTAGCTCAGGTAGCGGTCGTCAGGCATCGTCGGGTGTCGCCTCCTTGGCTTCAGAGCCCCCGTGCATTCGGCGGCCGGGCCCGCCTCCCCTTGGTCTCGGACAGGTCGCGTCGCGCGCCGGACGAATAGGCCGGAAGACCACCCACGGAGGTTTGGACATGCCCCAGACGGTTGCGTTGGCCCTGGTTCTCATGCTTCTCACCGTGTCCGCGTGCGCCGCGACCACGTACTACGTCTCGGCCGACGGAGACGACGCGAACGACGGGGCGTCGCCCGACCGGCCCTGGCGGACGCTCGCCAAGGCCAACGGAGCCGAGCTGGCGCCCGGAGACCAGGTGCTCCTGCGTCGGGGCGACACGTGGCGCGAGCAGCTCCGGCCGCACAGCGGCGAGGAGGGCGCACCGGTGCTGTATGGCGCCTACGGCGAGGGCCCCAAGCCGCTGATCCTGGGTTCCGTTGACGCGAGCGACCCGAGCTACTGGCGTGAGGAGAGTACCGGCATCTGGGTCTCCGCGCGCCCCGAGCCCGTCCCGGCTGCGGCGAGCGTTCTCCCGAACGGTGGGTTCGAGCGGGGCGAGGAGACCTGGCACCTCTACTGCGAGAACGGGGCGAGAGCGAGCCACCGCTTGAGCGCGGACGCGGCTCAGGAGGGCGCGACGGGGCTCCGCGTGGAGTGCGCCGCGAGCGGCGAGGCGCGGTCGGACATCCAGCTCTACACGCTGCCGATCGCGGTGGAGGCCGGGGGTCTCTACCAGCTCGAGTTCCGTGCGCGCTGCTCCACGCCAGTGGATGTTGCGTCGCCGTCGCTCATGAGCGCGGGACCTCCGTGGAGCGGCTACGCGGAGGGGCCAGGCGCCCGGGTCCACCGCGTGACGGAGGAGTGGGGCTCCTTCACCCAGTACTACAGGTGCTCCACGACGGCCGATGATGGAAGGCTCACGTTCTTCCTGGGCGGAGCGCTCCCGGCCGGGGCGACGCTCGAACTGGACGGGCTGTCTCTCCGGGCGTGCTCCGTCGAGGGCGAGCCCTTGATGGTCGACGTCGGGAACATCATTCTGGGCGACGAAGAGGGCGCGGCCGTGAAAGTCTTCGAGGAGGTCGAACTCACCGAGCCGGGGCGGTTCTGGTATGACGACGACGCGAACGTCGTCAAGATGCGATGCGACGCGAACCCGGCGGAGCAGTACGGCCGTCTCGAGCTGGCTCTCCGACGGCACATCATCGACGAGGGCGGGCGTTCGCACGTCATCTACGAGAACCTCGATCTCCGGTACGGCGGAGCGCACGGCGTGGGCGGAGGCGGCGTGCGGGGGATCATCGTGCGCGATTGCGACCTATCGTGGATCGGCGGAGGCGATCAGATGGGCGGCGACCGTACCGTGCGGTTCGGAAACGGGATTGAGTTCTGGGGCGGCGCGGAGGATTGCCTGGTCGAGCGCTGCCGGCTGCGGGAGATCTACGACGCGGCCCTCACCAACCAAAGCGCCGGGGCCGACGTGGCGCAGCGGAACATCGCGTACCGCAACAACCTGATCTGGAACTCGGAGTACTCGTTCGAGTACTGGAACCGCCCCGAGACCGCGGTGACCGAGAACATCGTGTTCGAGCACAACACCTGCCTCGACGCCGGCTACGGCTGGGGCCACACACAGCGGCCCGACCCGAGCGGCCGCCATCTCTGCTTCTACGACAGCACGGCTCCGGCGACGGGGCTCGTCGTCCGGAACAACATCTTCCACGGGGCGGCCGCTAACGCGCTGTACGCCCCGACGTGGTCGGTCGAGCAGCTCGGGGCGTGCGCGATCGACGGGAACTGCTGGTGGCAGCCGGACGGCGCGATCGTGTGGGCGGGGGGCGAGTACTACACGATGGCGGAGTTCGACCGGTACCGCGCGCGCTTCGGACTCGAGGCGAACTCGCTTCTCGCCGAGCC
>CAZCER010000664.1:0-3054 GCA_964497385.1 uncultured Armatimonadia bacterium
GTCCTCGCGCACATCGAACGACGTGGCCGGGAGGAGAGGGTCGGGCCAGAGCCCGACGTGGTCGACCGCGTAGCTCGGAGTCACTGTCGGAACGTAGCCCACCCTCCGGATCCGGAACGCCTCGGCGGGCAGCGACCCGCCGGACTCGGACAGGACCGGGCCGAGTTCCGCCTCGACGCGGAGCAGGGGCCCGTCGCCGGCGAACACCACAAGCTGTCGCGCGTCCATCTCGCGACGGGCCGCGTCGAGGCGAAGCGAGCCCCGCGTTTGGCCTCGGAACGGCTCATGACGGAGCATCTTGGTGAGCGTCGTCTCGACCCCGTAGGCGATCTCGCCTTCCGGCGCGGCCGCAAGCACGGCCAGGTGCGAGGCGCGCAAGCCCACGCGCCGGGCGCGCGCGACGAGTTCCGTCGCCAGGTCGGGCGGAGCGTCCGCGACCAGTTCGCTGAGGCGAGCCAGTTCGTCCGAGAGCGCGTCGCGCCGCGCGCCCGCCTCCGCGGGCACGGCGTCCACCAGGGCTTGGGCGGCTTCGATGGCGCCGCGGACGGGCGCGATGTCCGCGACGTACAGAGCCCGCAGGACGGGGACCCCGTTCCGCAGCCCCTCGCACGTGATCGGCTGGGCGCCCTCGCCCGGCAGATCGAACGCGCCATCGCTCAGGGCGCCGTTCAGGCGCAGCGCGAGGTCAGCCGACGCGCCTTCGGGAGCCCAGTTCACGCGCACTCGCCCGTGCGTGCGGGAGGCGATGCGCCACTCCACACGGGTCGGCCAGGGGTCGGCCGCGAATCGGACGCGCCCAAAGGCCTCGGGCCGGTGGAATCCGTCCCCCGTCGGCGACCACTGCGAGAGTTCGGGCTCGGCCTGGCGGCATCGGCAGACGTTCAGGCCCCACTCGTCGCCTTCGCTCGGGGGGCCGCCCAGCGACGACCAGGGGAGCGCGAGCGCGACCTCCCACGACCGGTCGAGCGTGCGCGCCGACGCCTGCCAGTCCGCGTTCCAGGTTGCGTCCTTGGAGCGTTCGTCGTACTGCGCGCCAAGGGGGTTCACGATGAAGTGGAGGTATGGCTCGCCCGGCCGCTCGACGAACACCTCGACGCAGTCATCGCTCCACACCATGGAGTCGCGGTCCCGCTGAGCGGCGACGAGGCGGTCCATGCGGGGCTCGGCGCAACAGACCCGCAGGAGCAACCCGTCCGCGGTCCGCGCCAACCGCGCCGTGGTCTCGGCGCGGGGCATGCCCATGCCGTCGGCGCGCACAAACGGCCCGAGCCAGGCGGCCGCGTCCCAAAGCGGCGACGAGAGCAGGTCGCCCGAGTCCGGCGGGGCCGTCCGGACGGGCGGCGCGGTGACCAGGGGCGGCGGCTGCGTCCGCGCGACGGCGGGTAGGCCAAGAACGAGCGGAACCAGCGCCGTCGCGAACCGCGAGGCGAGCATCATGCACCTCCGTGACTTGGGGCGCCCACAGAGCGCCGGTCTCACTCAGGCCGAGGGTTGAGGTCGCCGAACTGGCCGTAGACGACGTCCTCGAACACGCCCTTCTTGAACGCCACGTAGGCGTCGCGCCAGTAGTCCAGCATCTCCTCGGAGTAGGGGACGCCCTCGGGATGGTCGCGGGTGCAGTGGACGAGGGTGCGATCGTAGTAGTCGAGACCGCCCTGCATGGAGCCGCTCGGACCGAAGACCCACCAGGAGAGTCCCGCCCACGGACCGGCTTTGAGTTCATCGTAATAGGCTTGCATGGTCTCGACGGGCGTCGTGTAGGTCGGCGGGTCGGCGCCGACGATCTGGCCGCACACCGCGATGTACCACATCATCGCGTCCCGCGCGCCGGCGAGTTCGATCGCGCCCATCAGGGCGTGCGTGTCGTTCCAGTACTCGGGCTTCCAGGTGGCCGGATCGTTGCTGTTCTCGCCGACGCGAACCTCAAGGCCCTCGGGATAGTAGCGCGTCCGCAGGCGTTGCCACTCATCCGAATGGGCGCGCACGCGCTCGCGGGAGACGCTGAGGTCGGCGGGGTCGAAGGGGCTCCAGTCGTGCCCCCAGTAGTGGTAGACGTCGACTCCGATGCACTGGGTGTTCGGGGGCAGCTTCATACGGCCGTGAAGGTCGACGTCCTCCTGGCTCGCGGCGTACGCCCCGTTGTAGTCGAGGGCGGCGTAGCCGATCATGTTGTACCAGGCCTTGATGTGGGCGAACGGGCGCTCGCCCCCCAACTCTCGGAGGCGCACCTGCTCGTCGAACTCGCGGTACACGCGGGCGAGTCCCTCCGTGCCCAGGCCGGCCTCTCCCTCGTCGCCGCACTTGCAGGCGAGCACGTTGTTGATGAGCTGCCGGCCAGTGGCGCGGTCGCCCTCGGGGCTCACGAACTCGCGGTCCCGGCTTTCCCAGAGCGTGGTCAGGATGTGTCGGAGGTTGCGGTAGGGGGGCGCGCCTTCTTCGGCGTCGCGGCCCGGCCAGTAGTCGCGGATGATGATGAGTTCGCGGTTCCGGAAGCACCGCAGCATGAGGTTGATGATCTCGTCGCGCCAGGCGTCATAGCGCGCGTAGAGCATGATGGCCGTCGACCACTGGCTCGCGATGTCGATCCGCCGGATGTTCTCGGCGTGGTGATCCGAGAGCGGGTGGTCTCCATCCCACTCCATCAGATAGTACTCCCAGAGATAGGGCAGAACGCCGATCGCCTCGTCCGGACGGTACGTGCGGATGGGCACATAGGAGTAACTCACGACATCGCCGCGCACGAACCCCTCAGGCAGCCTCTCGTCGCCGCCGTCGGCGAGCGCGACGCATGCGCCGGCGCCGAGCAAGAGGACGAGGGCGCCCAGTCTCGCGATGCGCTGGATGGCCATGGCGAGCGACCTCCTTCCGAGGCGGCGTCCGGCCCTATTGGCCGGAGGCGCCTCGCCCTTCACCGGACGTAGTCCACCGGCCGCAGGTAGTACTCGCCGATCGCGGTGCTCGAGAGCATCGCCGTTGTGGGAAGCTGGCGCTTCCAGTGCGTGCCGCCGACTCGGCGGCGCACGACCTCGACGTCCTTCGCGGCGAAGCCCCAGG